>NZ_JBFCVL010000003.1:300000-564869 GCF_040712075.1 Fodinicurvata sp. EGI_FJ10296 | reverse complement strand
GATCCCTGTACTGGCGCTCGGACAATGCATTGAAGGTCCGGCGCGGACTCCCCACGGGGCATCGATCACGGCCAATCCGACGGGGCACGCATCCCCCCCAGGTGGTCTGCGCCACAGGGGGCAATTGGTTGCTCCCGGCGAATCGGCTCGGTTCTGGAAGGGTACGCCAAATTCGGGCCGTCGCCCGCGGGTCACGCTACGTTCCGCTAGGCTTCACTTCGCGTGACCCGTGGCGTGCATGTCCAGAAACCGCAGCTAAAAGGTACAGGGCGATCGCCGACCTCCCGAGGTCGGTGCCTGCCGCCGCAGCCGACGCCCCTGAACTGGCCTCCGACGCGGCGGCATGGTTTCCGACCGCGCTTTTCGACCGTATCGAGCAATTGCGCCGGGCCTTTGATACCGATGGCGTGAGCCGTTTGCGCGCGGTGATCGACGGCACGAGTCTGCGCCTCTCAATACGGGATCCGGAGGCCAGGTTCCGTCTTGCCGTAGAGCCCGATTTTTAATCATGTGGGCGAACGGGTCTCGGCCCGGACGAAGTCTGGGTGCCGTTGGGCGTATCACATAGACCGTCTTTGAGTTTGTTTGCCGGGTTTGATAGGCTCCGCCAGCATACTTGAAGATCGCACGATGAGGTCACCCGGGTCGGTACTGCCCGGGGCGCGCAGCCGCAGCGTCGGCAGCCTCGGTCACCGTGGGTCTGAGCACAGGCGGCTTGAACATCCGGCCTGTTTACGCGCCGAAATCTTGCAGGAGTAAGCGATGACGCGTCTTGTTTTCGCATTGGGATTGGCCCTGATCGCAGTACCCCCCGTACTTGCGCCCGCATTCGCAGCTGGAACCGCGCAATTTTCCTCACCAACCCCGGAAGGGGTAAAAACGATGGAGATGGCTTGGCTTGATCCGAGCACGATGCGTATCACGCCCGGTACGCCCGGGACCTACATGCTCGTGCGCGACGGCACGCTCTACGCAGCGACCACAGCCGGCGGCATGGGTGTTCATGTCGTCGACCTCAGCTCGCTTGGTGAGATGGCGGGCTCGATGGGTGCGGACTCCGGCGGTGCGGATGGCCAGACCGGCCCTCAAATCACGATCGAAACCGCCGAGGAGGTTACCGGGCTTGAGGCGACCGGCCGTCAGGAAGTGGTCGCCGGCATCGAAGGCGAACTCTACGAGATTGGCTGGATCGATAGCGGGGGCGAGCACCATACCGATCAGATGGTGCTCACCGACAACCCGCTCGCCGTCGAGATGGGCCAGGCCTTTGCGGCGATGGCCGCCGCAACCAACGGCGAGGTCGAGCCGCGCCAGGCGGCGATCGTCGAACGCGGCCTCGGAATCTTGCGCTACGGCCAGGCGTTCGTCGTCGAATCCCTGACCGACGAGTCACGACCCGCCTCTGAATTCGAGTTGCCTGCCGAACCGACCAATATCGGCGATATGATGGGCGCTTTCGGATCGGCGCCCTAGCCCCGCGTCCTGCTACGGAATCGAATTTCCAACAGAAGGCATCGGCCATGCCTGCATTCTCCAGACTGCGAGCCGCGCTCGTCGCCGGTGCGGTCGGTGTTACGACAACAGCCAGCGCGCAGGACCGATGCGAGCCCGTGCCGGTCGACCCTTGGCCGACCTGCTCAGCGGCGATGATGGCGCAGGCGATCAACCCGCCGTTCACTTTCGAGTCGGTTGGCGACGTCAATCTTGACGCCTTTGCCGACGGCGCCAATGCCGAACTTCTGCCTGGGCGGGCGCGCCTGCAGGTATCGCACGCGTCGGGCGGGGTCGCAGGCTCGGGCATTGCCTGCGCCTCCCATCTCGGCGCGGTGGCCGCCGAGGGCGGTGCGTCGGGTATAAGCCCCGAGATGGCGGCGCAAATGGAGCTCTATACCGGCGAAGAGTTCGAGGGCACCGAAAGCGCAGGCACCGTTTTCCGCGTGTTCAGTCCGAACCTGAATGTCTGGCGGGGCGGCGGCATGGCCGGACCGTTGGAGGTGCGCCACGGCGGTGTCGGCGGCTGGCCTGCGAACGCCGCGGCTCAGGTCGTGGTCGAATTGGCCGGGACGCCACCCTCGGAAATCGAGGCGGGCCAAAGCTATGCCGCGCGCGCCTATGTGTCCGGCGATGGGCGGGCGCAGACCGTTGGCGGCTTCATCACCTCTTGGAACGGCGTCATTGGGCGCGTCTCCGATCCGATGGACCCGGAATACCGGCGCGCCTGCGAGCGGTCCATGGCAAGAATGCGCGACATGCTTGAAGCGGTCGGTGTGCCGTTCGAGAATGCAATGGGCCGCGCCTATCGGTCATACGAGTGCGAGTCACATCTGCGCCTCGTCGACGGGGTCAGCCGACGCGTAACGCAAGGCTCGCTCAGTGGCGAGGTCGTGATCGAGGCGGTCACGGCGAATCGCGTTGTCGGAAGCTTCGATCTCTCAGGCCCCGCGACGGTCGCGATCTCGACTCATCGCCCTGAGCGGCTGACCGAAACCGAGGAACGCTCTGGCCCGATGACGATCACTGGGCGCTTTATGGCGCCGAACGTCCGCACAACCGGCATGGCCGGGCCGCACCGTGCCGCTCGTGTCGACGGCAACGATCCCGAGCCGGGCGCCGGTTTCACCGTCGCGGCGCAGACACCGGAACCGGATCGGCGCAACGTCTCGTGGACGCCCGACATCCGGCTGCGTTTCTCCGAGCCGGTCGATCCGGACTCGCTGAACGCCGACGCCATCACACTCAGCACACGCAACGCCGGCGGCGATATGGAGCGGGTCGAGGCTAGCCTGGCGCTTGCCGCCCCCGATGAAGTCGCCGTCGTGACAGCCGACCGGCTTCGCGACGGCGTTCGGTATCGGCTGACGGCAAGACCGAGCGGCGTGCGCAGCGCAAGCGGTGCGGCGCTGTCCAGCGCGCATACCAGTGACTTTTACACCATGGTCAACCTCAATGACGACGAGGACATGATCTACACGGCGCCCGGATCGAGCACGCGCTTCACACCACACCAGCATTTCGTCCAGGACTGGACCGAAGGCATTGAAACCAATCTCTACCAGGTGAGCGCGAACGAACCGCTGATCGTGGGCAAGCCGACTGCTGCGCGTGTCTACATGAAATGGCGCCCGCACGACGACGTGCACGAAGATTGGCAGGTGGAAGAGTTTCGCACCCATGTCCGCGGGATCGGCGACGAAGAGCAGCCGCTGTTCGACGAGGTCCGTGGGGCTCGGGTCCGGCGGCTCGATCTCTACGATGCCGAGGATCGTCGGGCGGCGCACAATTCGGTCAATCTCTATGGTTGGACGCCCGCAGAGGTCGACGAGACCTTCGAGGTGCGTATTGAAGTCGAACCCGTCGACCAGTGCGGCGAGCCGGAAGTGTTCGTCGAGGACGCGGATGTCGAGTGGAACGACCTGCAAACCGAGTTGACGATTGCGTACTATATGGCGCGCGTCGGGCCGTGGCGTGACGGCGTGCCAGGCTGGGCTTTGAACGAGGCACGGCGCGTTGCGCGCACGGCCGCCGATTTCACGACCCAAACCTTTCCGGTGACCGACACCAATCTCCGTTTCGCCGGCGCGATGCATTACGCGCCGGCCGATCACCAGGAGATGCAGGATGAAGTGGCGCGCGGCAATGCCGGGGGTGTCCGCAACTACCTCATGGCCAGCACCCATGACCGTCTCGCGGCGGCGCGCCAAACAGACGCCGATGTGTGGCTGCTCTTCACGCCCTTTTCGTGGCTGGAGGTCGCCGGAAGGGCCGAATGGGACCTTGGCGCGGATTACGACGCCCTTCATGCCACCGACGACGACATCCGCTTTGCCTTTCCCACGATCCAGATGACGATCACTAAGGGCATGGGCGATACGCCGCTCACCTCGGCGATGCAGTTGGTTACCCATGAACTCGGCCATATCTATGGTCTCGATCACGAGCCTTATGCGCGCGACACAGAGCACCGGCGCGCCGTGTGCGACGCGGCGGCCGGTGATCTCTATCCCGGCATCGAGGGGTTTCGAATCGAACGCGACGGGTATCCAGGGTTCAACAAGTCCTCGATCGAAGGCAACGCTCAATCCGGCGAGCAGCTCCTTCCGCTGATGCTCCCATGCGGGGGGGCGGTCGCGGAGTACTGGATCACCCGTGAACACTATACCCAGCTAATTGACAACATGACGCAAATCGGTTCCCGATCTTCTCCATGAAGCCAGCCGGAAGCCACCAAGCGCATAAAGCAGACTACAGGACACCGGCCAGACAATGGGCTCCCATAGCAGCACGCCGAGAACGGAGTCATCGACGATAAAAATGTTCATAGCCGCTTTTGAGACAGCTCTCGCCGGAGGCAGCGCCTATGCCCAGAATGATGCTCCGGAATTGCTCGCCATCGACCCGATGACGACGCACTTTAAATATTACGGCAACAAACTTGTGGCGATTTGGTGAAATGAAGAGCGCTTTTCTGTTAGGAACCGTGGCCACAGTGAAATACCCCTGCACTAGAACGAGATTCTGACGCTGATATCAATTTGAACGGAGAAAATTTTTTGTTTTATCGACCGAAAATAACTCATCCATACGTTTAAATCCGGCGGCCATATTGCTTTGCGCTCATCAGATGGTGGTGGTCGCGCAGCTTGGTTGGCTTCGAAGCTGTTATGCGCACGCTAAAAATGGTGTCATCACCGCGACAGTTGCAGCCAAATCGCAAAACAAGGAGCATGGCATGACCAAACAGCAGAGCGTCGTTAGTCGGCTGGGCGGTTTGCTTGCGATCCTCGCGATCGCGAGCGCGATATTCTATGTCTTCTATGTGATTTACTGGTCGGGCGAGACGGTCACGCAGATCGAATTGGCTTCGCAAGGTCGCAGTGAGGAGTTGCCTGTCGCACTGGACCCCACAATGAATCCGGTGCGTGCAGTTCTGGGTCTAGAATATTCAGGCCGGATCGGCAGACGTATTGCCCGTTATGATGTCGCGATCGGGGGCGATGAAGAGGCAGAAATTAAGGACATCTTCACCCACAGCGGTATTGCTAATGATTCGAGCGATGAGTCCGGCCGCTCCATTCGTGTTCGTGGTCACAACATCAATCTGGGTACCTTCGAGGTTCCTTTGGATGCTGGTTATTTGGTGCGCGCCAACATTGCGGCATCCAACGGGATCGATATTGAGTCGGCTACTGTCACGCTGACGGCCAATAGCGCAGTATGGAATTTTCGCATCGTTGGCGGGCTGGCCGTTACCTTCATCTTTGGCTTCGTAATGGTTGTCGCGGGTCGGAGCCGAAAAACAGGCTAGTAGCTTGATAAAAAAGGTGGTGGTTCAATTCAAATGTGATGTATCCGCTGACGTCGAACCAATGGTATCAAAGTTTTGTCTTGTCGCCTGGTCGGAAACAACCAAAACTGGACGCGAACGGCATACAGAAAAAACATCAACTTTTCCCCAGGTGACGCCCACAGGTCGCCGGCTTCATTGGGATGCGCAAGCAGCCGGAGATAAATCACACCGAGGCGACAACAGTCAGTGTGAAGAGCCTGGCGGTCATGTCAGCCATTCCGCCTACGGTCTCGTGCGCCCCAAAAGCTGCGCCACCACTAAGGGGCCGGCAATACAGGTCGCCACCGCCGCAAGAACGGAGGCCGTGTAGAGTTCAGACGGCACCGCCCAGGCCCCCATCGACAGGCCGTGTGCCATGACGATCAGGAATATCTCGGCCCGGGGCACCATGCTCGCGCCGATAATCTGGCCGGTTCTGCGTCCGGAAACAGCCCAGGCCGGAAGGCCGGCGCCTAGCGCCTTGCCTGCAACAAGCGCGACAAAGAGTGCCGCGGCAAGCGAGAGAGTGGCCCCGAAACGGTCGAATTCGACCGACAGCCCTATGGATAGAAAGAAGAATGGGCTGAAGAGCGCCAGAATGGAGGCGAAGGCGTCGTCGATCTGACGCTCTGCAGGATCGCGGCTGAAGGCAAGGCCGGCGAAGATTGCCCCGATCGCCATGGAAAAGCCAAGCGCGTCGGCCGTGGCGGCGATTAGAAAGACGGTCCCGGCCGCGAAGACGAACGGGCCAGTGCGCGGATCAAGGTCGGCAAAGATCGCCGACAGCCTCGGTTCAACCAGACGAGAGAATGCGTAGCAAGCAGCAGAGAAAAGGGTGATCTTGGCGATCTGCACGGCACCGGCCCACGCCGCCTGGCCCATCGTCCCGTTGCCTTCATGCAGGTTTGGCACAACGGCGAAAACGATCCCGAGCAGGATCGCCGCCGACAGATCGTCAAGCTCAGCCACGTCGAGCATCAGCGCGCCGTCATCGCTCTGCAATGCGCCGGCTTCTTCCCAGGGCGCGGTGGAGATGCCGATGCTCGTGGCGCTTGCTGCGATGGCTGTGAGCAGTGCCGGGATGGGCCCTAGGCCGGGCCATGCCCAGATCAGCGCGAAGGCGAGGGCCGCGGGAACCGCCATGTTTGGAAGCCAGATCACGACTGCGCGCCGAAGTTGTCCGGCAAGTCGATCCGGATCGCTTTCCAGCCCCACGCGGAAGAGCAGGGCCACGAGGCCCAACTGCGCCAACACCCCGGTCTGGTCGCGAAGGTCGCGCGTCATAAACTCCAGACTTTCGTCGGCGGCGGACAGGGCGAGACCGAGAGCGATAAAGGCGATCAATGCGGGCAGGGCGACCTTTCTCAGCGCACTCCTGAGCGGAATGGCGAGTAGCGCGACCGCGCCGAACACGAGCATTAGTTGCCCGTAGCTTTCATGCGTTTCAGTCATGACGATGTTTTGGTCTTATTGCATTGTAAAGGGCGGAAATTAATTTAAGTTCATCGTAGATGTTGTCCTCTCATCGGGATAATTATTGGAAAGTTCCAGCTCAGAATGCTCCGAAAATCGGGATGCACGTCAAAGCCTGCCGACTTGATACCTTTTTCAGCTTCTGTGTTCGGGGTTTTCAAAATCGAAACGGCATCCGGCCGACCACGCCTTGCGGTCGTTACCATGGTTGGGGAGACCGCCGGCATCCTTCAGCATCCGCGCCATGTGCATCAGGTTCCAAGTCATGATCGTGGTGTTGCGCTGCGTGAATTCGTTGTCGAACCCCGCGTCATCATCGCCGTAGCTCGGACCCGGCCCGGCCTCGCCGATCCAGCCGCAATCGGCCTGCGGCGGGATCGTGTAGCCAAGATGCGACATAGAATAGAGAACGTTCATCGCCACATGCTTGATCCCATCCTCGTTACCGGTGACCACGACGCCGCCGGTCTTGCCATAGAAGATGGATTGCCCCTTGTCATTCAGAAGCCCGGACATGGCGTAGAGACGTTCGATGAGAATCCGGCAGACAGAGGATTGTTCGCCCAGCCATATCGGCGTGCCGATGACGAGTATGTCCGCCGCCTCGACCTTGCGCCATAGATCGGGCCAGTCGTCATGGTCCCAGCCATGCTCACGCATGTCCGGCTGTACGCCGAAAGCGACGGTATGGGCGGTCATCCGGATGTCTTCCACGACGACGCCACTTTTGCGCATGATCTCGGCCGATGTGCCCAACAGCAGCGATGTGTGCGACGTTTGGTCGGGATGCTTTAGTGTGCAATTGAAATATACGGCACGCAGATCGGAAAAGTCAGTTTCATTCTTCTCGCAAAGTGATGCCTGTTTTTCGCTTAAAGTCATGAGCAGTTTCCCTATAAAGCTTCAGGATGTCATCGCTTCGCTTCTCTGTCATTTCCGCGAAACCCCGCGTAGATTGGCTGCCCCATCATATTAATCCTGCATTGCATAAATGGTCGGCGGCAAGACCTGCGCATCGAGACCGACAGCGAGCTCGCCCACCGAGCGATCCGACACGATCACCACCTTGGCGCCTGCAGCGGCAAGGTATTTCGGGATTTCAAGGCCGATGCCGCCGGCACCACCTGTTATGACGCAGATCTTGCGGTCGAGTTTCATTGGCCGTGTTGCCTGTTTGAACGAGAAACAATGAATTGTCATTCACAGGGGGCATTCGAAAGGCAGGGAAGGTTCGATTCCACTCGCTTCAGATCGAGGCCGCGCCAGGAAGTTGTTGCCGATCCAGCGCGTCTCTTCCTGACGGCGGGGCTGTCTCAGGCCGCGAGACGACCGCGGATCGGATAGTTGTTGTCACGAATAAACTTCAGCCCCTTGGCGAGGCTCGCAAGATCCGGCCGGGCGAACGGCGCGTTCGAGATGTCCACAACCTGTATCAGCCCGTCGGCGTTGATCACGAACACGCCAGGTTCCGGGAAGGGACGGTCGGTTTCCTGTTCCGAGCGCGGCTCTGAAACATAAAGCCCGAGCGCCTTCATTTGATCCACCGTGAGGCCATGCCCAACCGGGAAGGTAACGCCGATCTCTTCGGCGAAGCTGCGCGCACGATCTTCGGGATCGCCGGAAACGGCGATGACATCGACCCCGGCCGCAGCGAAATCGGGCAGGGTACGCTCAAGCTCAGTCAGATAGGCCTTGCAGATCGGGCAATGCTTGCCGCGATAGATCACGACCATTTGCCAGTCGTGATCGTCAACAGGGATGCCGAGACGCAACTCACCGCCACCAATCTGCGGCACGGTGATATCGGGAAGGTGGTCTCCGGGTTTGAGTTTGTTTGCCATCGCCGTCTCCAATTTCCACTTGTTTGAGTTTGGCCACATGCAGATTGCCTGCGGGATCGGTTGTGGTTATTGCCGGATTGCCGGGCCATCCAACGACGGTAAAACGTGCCACTGGATCGCTATCGGGCCGGTGTTGCAGTCAGTTCGCGTGCGCCCGACGGGCCCAGCAGCCACCTGTTGTTCATGATGAAGGTTCTGCGGCGCGAAAGGTTCCACCGACTGGAGCAGATCGGACCACTTGCTTCCCTGCGGAGTATTTCATGCCTCAGGCAAGGAACCGCTGCGCAGCAGGCCGTTTCCTTTGCTGAGTGCCGGGTCGAACATGGCGGGCATCAGGACGGTCATAACCGGCGCTGCAACCGGTCAATCACATAGGCGATCGTCAGGGCGTATATCAGATGCGCGACCAGCGAGACCCATGTATAGCTCACAAACCCCAGCATGAACGGCCGCCCGACGAGTGGCGCCAGAAAGCCCTGGGCGATGAACCATAACACGATACCGTATAGCGCACCGGCAAGTGCCCAGCCCCAGTTGTTCAGGAAACGCCGCATCAGCATATAGCCAACGGGGAATACCACGATCCCGGCCAGCAGATGGCCTGCCCATCCGGCGGAAATCGGCAGCGACAGACCCGCCAGGGCCGTGAGCGCGACAACAAAATTCGCCGGCAGCATCGGCAAACCAAGGACCAACGGCGCAATCAACAGGGCGAGAATTTCAAATACGATCTGCGCGGCGATGCCCGCCGCCAGAATATGGATAATGGTCTCGCCTAGCGGTGTAGGCGCGACGCGATCCAGGCTGGACATCAATAATCCTTTCGTCTGCTCAACAGCCGCTGGCCGACTGTATTGCAAACTCGCAATACTGTTGCCAACGACGATGCTGCATGGGAGATTCCCCATTTCGGAATGGGGTCGTGTCCATAGCGAAATCCGTAATCGCGGACATTGCCGATGCAAGCCGCGTTCAACAATCCGTGAAAACCGTGAGGGAATGCTTCGCCGTTGTTACGTCGTCGTTGCGACTTCGCGGTTTGGCTCGGAATGCAAAAAGGCTTTGCTCGACGATGCGCACGTGACATCGATGGCCGTAAAGACCTTACGATCCGATCGTATCGAGCACCGGGCATTCTGGAACCTGGTCACCGGAACATTGCGCTGCCGTTTCGGCCAGAACCCGCTCGATGCGCATGAGATCGGCGATCTTCTCGCGCACGTCGGCAAGATGCCGTTCGGTAAGATCCTTTACCTCGGCGCAGGTCTGTGCGCCGCGATCGACGAGGGCGAGCAACTCCCGGATATCGCCGAGTGAAAAGCCCAACTCGCGTGCCCGCAGGATGAAGCGGAGCCGTTCCACATGGACGCTGCCGTATAGACGATACCCGGCATCCGTGCGCGGCGGCTCGGGCATCATGCCGATTTTCTCGTAATAGCGGATCGTTTCCAGATTGCAGCCGGTGCGGCGGGCAAGCGCTGCCCGGTGCAAACCCTTCTCCGGCGTGTCGTGTTTCATTCTCCGCAGAAACTCCTTGAGCCTGTAGTGACTACAGACCTTACATTGAACCCTTAGCGGGATCGAGGATGAAATGACATGAGTGACGCGCCAACCGGCCCCGCTGCTGTCGCGACCGCGCCAGCCAATGCGCGCGATCCCGCTCGGCTGAAATCAATGTGAGGGTGGGAGGATGAAAGACGCCACGATCATCAAGACCGGCGCTATTGGCACGGTCATCGCCGCCATCTGCTGCTTCACGCCGGTTCTGGTCATATTGTTCGGCATCGCCGGTCTCGCGGCATGGCTCGGCTGGCTCGATTACGTTCTTCTTCCGGCGTTGGCGGTTTTCGCCGGGATCGCGGTCTTCGGTCTTTGGCGGCGGCAGCGGGTTGCCGCCTGCTGCGAAACCGACACTAAAGCGACAAAGGAAAACACCTGATATGACGGATTGCTATATGCCGGAGCCAAAGAGCCACGGCGCCTACGACCTCGCCGTCGTTGGTGCCGGTTCCGCCGGGTTCTCTGCCGCCATAACTGCCGCCGAACAGGGTGCCGAAGTCGCCCTCGTCGGGCACGGCACGATCGGTGGCACTTGCGTCAATGTCGGCTGCGTGCCGTCGAAGACAATGATCCGCGCCGCCGAAGTCCTGCATGGTGCGCGCGCCGCCAGCCGCTTTCCCGGGCTCTCCGGCGAAGCCCATATAATGGATTGGGGCGCGCTCGTTGCGGCGAAGGATGATCTGGTGACGACGCTTCGTCAGCGCAAATACATCGATCTGCTGTCGGCCTATCCCGGCATATCCTATTTCGACGGGGCCGCATGCCTGACGACCGGGGGCGTCGCCGTTGGCGGACGGATCGTACGGGCGGGAAAGACGATCATTACCACCGGGGCGGCACCGGGCCAACCGGACATTCCCGGCTTTGATGATGTACCGTGGCTGACCAGCACCACAGCGCTGGAGCTGACCGACCTGCCGCGTTCGCTGATTGTGATCGGCGGCGGCTATGTCGGCTGCGAACTCGCTCAGATGTTTGCGCGTATGGGTACGCGTGTGACCATCGTCGCCCGTTCGCGTCTTCTCCCAGAGGCAGAGCCGGAAGTGTCGGAAGCCCTGACCGGGTATCTGCGCGACGAAGGCTTGATGGTGCATGTTGGCCTTGCCTATCGGCAGGTCACGCGGGATGAACGCGGCGTTGGCCTGATCGTGGAGATCGATGGCCGCGAAGAAACTCTTCGGGCGGAGCAGGTTTTGGCTGCAACGGGGCGAACGCCCAACACGCGCGGGCTCGATCTTCATAAGAACGGTGTGCAACGCGCCGACAGCGGCGCTATCTCGGTCGACGCGATGATGCGCACCTCCAATCCGATCATCTATGCAGCCGGTGACGTGACTGGCCGCGACCAGTTTGTGTATATGGCCGCTTACGGCGGCAAGGTTGCCGCGCTCAACGCTCTGAATGGTGACAGCCTTGTCTATGACAATAGCGCCATGCCCTGGGTGGTGTTCAACGATCCTCAGGTGGCCGGCGTCGGCCTGAGCGCGGCCACGGCCAGAAACGCGGGCTACGACGTCAAGACCTCGGTCCTGCCGCTCGATCAAGTGCCACGGGCGCTTGCAGCGCGTGATGCGCGCGGGTTGATCAAACTGGTGGCGGACGCCGGAACCGACCGTCTGCTCGGCGGCCAGATCCTTGCACCCGAAGCTGCCGATAGCGTTCAGACGCTGGCGGTTGCCCTTAAGACCGGCATGACGGCGAAGGCGCTCGGCGAGATGCTATTCCCGTATCTGACGACCGTTGAAGGGCTGAAGCTTGCCGCACTGGCCTTCGACAAGAACGTGGCGACGCTTTCCTGCTGTGCGGGGTAGGCTCTTTTTCGAACGAATTACCGGCATTGCTTCACGCGCGCGCCGGCCGCGTATAGGGGTGTGTTGGCTATTGCGCCAGGGCGCGCGGCATCACGGACTTCCTGGATGGCAGCAGTCGACCAACCCGACGGGTGGTGCTGAAGGCCGACAACAAACCGCGAATCCCGAATGTCGCCCCGACGCTGCGCCCGGTTCGGTCGGCATGACTTCCGGCCAGAGCCCTGGCGCCCGCCTCTTCGGCCATGGCCAAATGGAAGGCGGCCGACACCAGAGACAGGTGGGTGAAGGCCTGCGGCATGTTGCCGAGAAAGGCGCCGCTGTTCGGGTCGATTTCCTCGGCATAAAGACCGACATCGTTGGCCTGATCGATCAAACGCTCGAAGAGCGTCCGGCCCTCGTCGATACGACCAACCGCAAGCAACGCCTCGACCAGCCAGAAACTGCAGATCAGGAAACAGCCTTCCCCACCTTCCAGACCGTCGGATCCAATATAGCGGTAGACGAAATCGCCGGACCGCAATTCGCGTTCGACCGCTTGCACTGTTTGTTCCAGACAGCGGGCCGAAACCGGAAAACCAAGCAGCGGCACAGTCAGCAGCGCCGCATCGACGCCTGTATGGTCGTATGCCTGGATCAAATGATCGCGGTCGGTGTCGACACCCCGTTGTTTGATTTCGGCAAGCGCGGCGTCACGCGCCCGCGCCCATGTCGGCTGGTCGCCCAGCAGCCGAGCCGCACGATCCAGTGCCACCCAACACATGATTTTACCATGGACATGATGCCGGGGCTCGCCGCGCATTTCCCACAACCCCTGATCGGGCTGATCCCAGACCGCGACCACATAGTCTGCGATGCCGCGCAGCATTGTCTTTTGCTTAGCGTTAACGGTACCGCCAAGGCGCTGGAAGACCAGCGCCCAGTCCATGACTTCCCCGAAGACATCCATTTGGCGCTGGTCATGCGCACCGTTTCCTTTGCGCACCGGCCGGCTGCCTTGGTAGCCATCAAGATGGTCGATGATGGACTCCGTCAGGTCGGTTTCGACGTCGATGCCATACATGATGTTGAGTGTCGGATAGCTGGCGGCGCAGGCACGCTGGAGGAAGCCGCTGAAGCGCGCCGCTTCACCGCCATAACCGGCAGTCGCCAGGGCCGCCAATGTGAAGGCCGAGTCTCTCAGCCAGCAGTATCGATAATCCCAATTGCGCGTACCGCCGATTTCCTCGGGCAATGACGAGGTGGCGGCGGCCACGATCGCACCCGTGGGAGCGTAGGTCAGGAGTTTGAGGGTTAGCAGGCTACGGTCGACGGCGTGTTTATACCGACCGTCATAGCGGTTGTAGTCCAGCCACTCCCGCCAGAATGCTCTGGTGATGGAAAGTAATTGATCAAGAGCGGTAAGCGGCCTGGTCTGGTTAAGCGGCCGTGCTGCGACCATGAGATTGCGCCGCTCGCCAGGGGCGAGTCGGATGCGGGCAACGATCTTATCGCCGCTGCCTTTGACGCCGTTCAGGTCATGATAGAGCACGGGGCCGTCGGCGCTGGTGACCGCACCGGTGGTAAGGGTCAGGTGTGTCGGCACGCGCCCGAAAGCAGCGCTTGGCCGGTACCGGATGGTCACTGTCGGCCGGCCCTCGACCTGGATGATAATGCGCGCGAAGACATGCGGGGCATCGAGATCGACATAGTTATGGGCACCCACCCTCGGCTGTCGGCCGACCGGCATAAAATCGATGAGCGTAAAGGCGCCGTCTTCCGCGAATATCGTAGTGTTTAGCACGTTGGTGCCGGCTTCATATTCGCGTGCGACCGCCCGAATCTCCGAGGGCACGACCTCTAGAAAACCGCCTTGGTCGCTATCCAGGAGCCGGCAGAAAATTGGATCGGCGTCAAAGCGCTCCAGGCTGCACCAGTCTACCGAACCCGTACGGGAAACCAGGGCGCTGCCGTGACAATCGCCGACGGCTGCATAGTCGCGAATTGGTGCGTAATCCATGTTCCTGAACGGCCCTTGTCGGTTGAAAACTTGCCCTGATGCCGATCGTCAAAAGGATCGAAAACGGATGGCGCGGTACACCCAAAACATGGAAAAGCCGGAAGGATCACGCCGACGCGAAGGCTTCGCACCATCCAATCTCGTTTATCAGAACATCATTCAAATCCGGATGATTGCATCGCCCCCACGGCGCATCGACATGACCACCCCAGAAAGCGCAGTCCTGGCAACGCGCACCGGGCTGATAGCGGTCGTGATTGGCGGCTTCGGCGGAATTGTTCACATAGTCGAGGGCATGGCCGCGCTCTGCTCGCGGCAGATCTTCGGCGGCTTCGGCCGAGCGGCCTCCGGTGCGCGACAATGCCACCAAAGAAATCGCCGCGACCGCGGTCGCAGAGGTTTTCAAAAACCGGCGTCGATCGCTGTTCAAATCGTGCATTGGATTTCTCTCCCAAGGTGAGAAGGAGCGGGGCTGACCGTGGTGACACAAGCCCGACCGGCGGCGAAGACGCGATACGCCGTCGTCGGGTGGGACGGTCCTGCCATTGAAGCCTAGGCCGAGGTCATGTTCTCGCCGATGACCGGCACGGGGCAGTTGACGACGAAGCCCTGGGGATGCGTCGGCGGGACCCCGTTGTACTCGCGAAGGACGTCGGCATCGCGCAGTTCGCGCGCCTCTTCAGCCGATGTCAGAAGCCGGGCCTCGCTCTCGTCCCGCCATTCCAGCGTGTAGTGGTCCCAGAACGGGCTCCACGCCGGGTGCCCGGCCTGATTTCCGAATATGCCGGGCTGAAACCCCATAGCCCCCGACCCCTCGATGCCGTTGGCGAATACCCAGATACGGTCAGTGGCGCGATAGTCGTTAAGTTGCCACGTCGATGGTGAGACGGGGACGTTCATGTTGCCCGCCGGCCCCGCCAGAGACGCATCGGTCAGGATGTAATAGCTGCCAGGGAAGGCTTCATGCAGCTTCAGCGCGACCCGATCACGATTGGTATTTATGTCTTCGATAAGCTGGCCGCCGCCGAGATAGTCTTCCTTGGCGGCGTCGACGGTGAGCGCGCCACCCGGCCATTGCACCAAAGGATAATTGACAAGGATGCCGGTGTCTTCGACCTCGATCTGCCCGTTATCGCGTGCCCGATCAATCGCATCAGCCGAATCGAATGCGGCCTGGCCTGAGATGCGCTTGATTTCGAAAAGCGGTGTAAAGCGCTCGCTGCCGGGAGCATAACGTATGACCGACGGGCTGCCGTTGTCGAAAACGAAGAAATCGTTGTTGATGCCACGACCGCGGGCCGAATTCAGAAGTGGCACGTGAACCAGCCCTTCGCGTTCGGCGAAACCCGAATCGGAAGTGTCGGTGCGGATATAGCGTACCGGATTTCCGTTATGCAGCGCGTCATGAGTCCGGAATGTCACGAATCCAAAGGCGCCAGGCCACGAGTCGGTGGTCAGGACGTGATCGATCACGTCGTCAACGATCACGGTCCCCATCGCCGACCTCGCCTCAGCGACCTGCATCTGCCCAGTCGGACGGCAGCCAGCCGCGCCGAGCGCCAAAAGGCCAACCCCACTGGCGCCAACGCGCAATACCGACCGACGATTCATTTCCATGATATTCATAGCGGCCTCCCTTATCGCTCATTAGTAAAAACCGAATACGAATTGCGGAAAAGGGACAAGTGCCCAATAATACGCACTCATTCGAATCAGTCGAAAGTGCTTGGCAAGAGCATTATAATTTGAGTCAGTAAATGAGAAAATACGGGATTACCGAGAAGGTGCCAACCGTCGCGCTGCTGCGGGCTGGAAACTGGAATCAATTTTCAAAGTGACATGTTGACCGTTTCCGTCCGGCCTGAGGAGGGCTGATTTCGCGCGGTGCCCGGCAGATGGAACAGGTAATTGAGCAAGCGCCAAATTTGATATTGTTCACCTGCGCATCTCTTCCCGGACAAGGGTCTCTTGCCCGGGAGAGGTTGGCGTGTTTTTTGATGCCGCAGCGGACCGGTCAGGCCGCTTTTTCCCACGCGTGGCCGGCGAATGCTTCGTCAAGCGGCGTATGCAAAAGGTGATTGGCGTAATTGCTCAGTGTCTTGACGGCAAGCGCCAGGATAATTTCCAGCACATGGCGTTCTTCGAAGCCTGCGTCCAGGAACGCCTGAACTGCGGTTTTTGACGGCAGTCCCCGGGTTTCACGGAGCGTCTCGGTCAATGTGGCGAGCGCTGCCAATCTGATGTCCGGGATCGGTTGTCCATCGCGGATCGCCGCTGTCACCTCGGCGGGTACATTGGACATCTTTTCGGCGATCATGCTGTGGGCCGCCATGCAGTAGTCGCATCCGTTGCCACGACTGATGGTCAGGAACACCACCTCCTGTTCTGCGGGCGTGAAACCCGATTGCTGCCGGAACCGTTCGTAGCCGTCGAGGTAGGTTTCCAGTAGGCTGGCGGAATTTGCCATTCCGGCATACATGTTCGGGATGAATCCGACCTGCGCCTTGGCTTTTTCCAATACTTCTCTGGTCTGCGGTTCGGCGTCTTCGAGGGTCTGAAACGGCAGTGTCAGCTGGTATTCTGCAGTCATGGTCGTCTCCTTTCGGGTGAGTTGTCGTCGGTTCAGTCTGGAACGAACGTTCCAAACAAAGTCAAAAAGAAATTTCAGTCGAGGCGCCGCATTGCATCGTCAACGATGCTCCGAAGAAGCGTCCCATCGGGACGGCTGCGCACCAGCACGACAAGACCGATCAAGCTGGCCAGGAGCCCACGCGCACCATCTCCGGCATTGATATGATCACCAATCTCGCCCCGCTTCTTGCCTTCGGTTATCAAGCGGGCGAAGAATGCTTCAATCTGCTCCTGCGCATGAGCGACGATCTGTGCAACCTCCGGATCGTGGGCGGACAGTTCCAGCGCCGTATTTGTCAGGAGGCAGCCGCGATTGCTGCCCCCATCTGCAATGTCGGTCATAAAGGCCTGAAAGAGTCCACGAATGGCGTCGCGTGGTGAGTTTCGAGTTTCAAGATCAGCGAGTAGACTGTGGCGCATTTTGCTGTCGTACATGCGCAATGCCGCCAGGAACAGGGCGCGTTTGTCGCCGTAGGTTGCATAAAGACTACCCCGGTTGACGCCCGTGCAGTCTACCAGATCCTGCATCGACGTGGCTTCGTAGCCATGCGCCCAGAATGCCTGCATGGCTTTTTCGAGCGTCTCAGTCACGTCAAAGTTCTTCGTCCAAGGCATTTTCATCGTCTCCAAGCTCAATATGTGGCTAGTATGGAACGTTCATTCAAGAAGAGCCGGAAAATTCCCGGCACGCCCCGCGAAACCCATTGTGGCCCGTTGTTGCGGTAATGATTGCGGTTGCCGAGAACGGGGTCGGCATACCGACTGAGCTATGCTCTCGCCCATTCGAGCCGTCTTGCACGGCGAAGACGGTGTACGGAGAAAAGGGCCACGGCCCATCGATGGACTATGGCGTCATAAAACAGCGGAGCTAAGGGGTAACGCGCATTTAAATTTTATTTTCAGCTCTGTATCGTTTGTGGGCGTCCGGTTGTAGACGTCCGCGACGAAAAACCCCCTACGGTTACAGAATTCATTGAGGCGTCAATTGGCATATTTCGACGCGATCCAAGAGAGAATCATCCGGCAACCGTCAGTTTCGGAAGCGGTTCAAACTGCGATCGACAAAGAGCAGCATCGTAGCGAGGTGCTTGTCGGCTGGGTCCAGATGGCGTTGCTTGCGGTTTTTTCGTTCGCATATTTCATCGGACCAAAAGCTTTTCCGGAAGACGTGTCTACTGAGCCTGTGCCTTGGTTTCTCATTGTATACTTCTTTTTGACTGCCGGCAGGCTTTTTTTAGCTCACCGGTACAGCCTGCCGAAGTCATATCTATTTTCATCTATCATCATAGACATCGTATTGTTATTCGGCATGATTTGGTCGTTTCACCTACAATACGGCCAACCTGCGTCATTTTATCTTAAATCACCAGAATTTATATTTATTTTCTTATTCATATCGTTGCGAGTCTTAAATTTCGATCCACGTTTTCTGGTAATCTGCGGCGTGCTCAGCGCAGCAGGATGGAGCTTGCTCGTTGTTTTCGCCATGATGACCGCGCCGTCCGAAGCAGGGCGCACGGACAATTATGTGACGTACCTCACGTCGAACAGCATATTGCTTGGTGTCGATATCGCGAAAGTGATCGCCATACTGGCCGTGACGTTTGTGCTCGCCTTGGCGGCCTCACGAGCCCGGCATCTGCTGGCCCATCAGATCGAAACCGCACAGATCAATGCCCGCCTGGCGCGTGAGTTGATGGTTGCCAAGCAGCGTGCCGAAGAGGCTGACAAGGCAAAATCACAATTCTTGGCCACTATGGGGCATGAACTCAGGACGCCGCTCAATGCAATCATTGGCTTTTCTGAGATTATTGCCCAGCGCCGTCTTGGTTCCCTAGATGCCAAATACGCCGACTATGCACAGGACATAAAGATAAGTGGCGAACATCTTTTGGGAATTATCAACGAGATTCTTGAGTTTTCGCGCATCGATGCGGACCACATCTCCCTATCGTCCGAGATCGTCGATCTTGGCAACGTCGTGGACGCCGCGGCCGACTTGGCGACCGCGTATGCTCCGAAAACGGGGTGCCCAAAATCCATGGGCTCCATCCAAAACAGCCTTGCTAACGCAGGGGTGCAGTTGCGCGCCGATGAGCAGCGCCTGCGTCAAATCTTTGGTCAAATAATTGCCAACGCTATAAAATTCTCGCCTTATGGTCAATCGATAGAGATTTCGGGCCATCACGTGCCGGGCGGCTTTGCCGTGGAAATTCGGGATCAGGGTGTCGGGATGTCAGCTGAACATGTTTCCCAGGTGCTGAAGCCTTTCTATCAGGTGGATGCGGATTTGAGCCGGCGTTTTGAAGGGGTCGGCCTGGGACTCCCGATTGCCGACCGACTGGTGAGGCTTCATGGCGGCGCTCTATCAATTGAAAGCGAACTTGGTGAGGGAACAACGGTCACTGTCACATTGCCAACTGTGTCATGAGTCCAGAACTGACTTTCCAGGAACCAACCCCTTCCAGGAGCAGACCATGGCCGGCTGGCTTGAGCCAAACAGCCGCCGATAAGGCCGGCGTGGTTAAGTTCGGAGCTGAACCAACTGTAAGGCGCACGGGGATGCCCCGGTGGATGCTGCCTCGTCGATCCTTCATTCTCTCGGACAAGATAACGCCAGCGTTGAGATCGACGTGATCGGCAGTCACGGTGAGCGCTTTGGGATTACGACAGCCAGCGCGATCCGCTCGCAATCAGGGCGGTTGGCTGAAAGTCTGGACTTTTCCTCTTTCAGCCAAGCCGCTCAATGATTGCCATGTCAGAGGCAGCAAAGCAGTTCCTTATGGGATCTGCTGAAGCATCTCGGATATGTACTGGCGATTGCCGTCGCGCCCTTCTCGCCATACATCGCGGATCTTCCACGCGCCATCTTCCTCGATCAGGCCGAAGGTGACTTCCGCACTGCTCTTGCCGTCGTCGAAGACGGCGGAGACCGCGGCTTCGGAGTCCGCTGCCGTAATCAGCTCCACCGACAGGTCGCCGCCTGTGGTGGGGGGAAAGACAGTCGGCGTTTCGGCATCTGCGGCGGCAGCCCTCGCCAGCATATCTTCCCAGATGACCGAGATCTCATCAGCCCAGATCTCGTATCCGCCGGGCGGCGTGTCCCGGCTGCCGTCATGAGCGTAGACCGATTCGACAACGGCGATCCGCTCGTCGGCGGTGGCCGATGCCGCGATCAGCGCCGTCGCGAAAAACACGGCGACGGCGGAAAACCAGCGTTGGGCGAAGATAGTCACGTCAACCTCCATACGGTGCCTGCATCAATATCAGCACTGATTCTGTTGCCGACATTTCCTAAGAACCGGTTAACCGCCGGTCGACCGACGCTGCCGCGCGCCGCCCATTCAAGTGGGCGACGGCAGGCAGCCCGGGCCGATCGGCTCGAAGCTCTTGTAGGTCAGCACGAACTCGTGATGGCCCAGATCCTCGGACTTTGTGCGGCCGCCGCGTGCGACCGCAAGGACGAGGTCTTCGATCTCGTGGCCGACATCGTCCAGATCCGCGCGTCCGTCCAGTATCCGGCCGGCATCGACATCCATGTCGCCGCTCATCCGGCGGAAGGTTTCGGGATTGGCGCAGACCTTTATCACGGGTGAGATGGCCGATCCGACGACGGATCCGCGCCCCGTGGAGAACAGGATGACATGACAGCCGCAGGCGATCATCTCGACGATTTCCGCGGTGTCGTTGATGTTCGGAAAGCCGTAGCGGACCTCGCCGTCCGGTACCACGTCGAGCAGATAGAGCCCTCCACGCGGCGGCACGTCGCCCGGCTTGATGATACCGGCGATCGGGCTCGATCCCGATTTCGCATAGGCTCCCATCGATTTTTCCTCGATCGTACTCTATCGGATTTAACAAGGTCGAACGTGGCATTGGCTCGAAAGCCAGCTCTGTGGCCCATCCGGTAACCTTCGCAGATCACCCGCGGCCTTTATCGTGGCCGCGAACGGACGCAGTGAGATCGCCTTCGGGGCGCTTCAAGCCGGCTTCGATCTCGGCTACAGCCAGGCAATCATCCATTTAACCTGGCGCGGTCTCGACGAGATGGACGAGGTCGCCGGCACTGGCTCGGCCGAACTGCTTGACGATGGCGCCCTGGAGATCGAATTTACCTTCGACCAGGGTGACGAAGCCATACTCACCGCTGTCCGGGAGAGCTTTTCAGCAATCTGCTAGGCCGGGGGGCCTTGACCATTTCGCGAGAGGTTCGGCGCAATGCCGCCACTCGATCGGGCGGGTTCGGCTATCGTTCGACCACCGCCCAGTGGCTCGTCCGAGGCGGTTCCGGCCTCCGCCTCGGCGCAGTGTGCACGTGGACCGCGCGAATCGCAGCGTCCCACACGGTTAACGGTTAGGCGCAAATCACGTCGAAGTTCTTCATCGGCCCGCATCTCGGTTCATCCGTTTGCGTCGGAAACATTCGCTTTGCCGTCGAGTTCAAAAACAGTCAACATCATCGCTGGCGGCAGTCGGCGTGCGGGCATTCTACCCGCCGATCGAGAGCGCGAGGATCACGTGCTGCGGACCCCGGACGATCTCCAGACAATGGATCGGCGTGCGCTGGTGCGGGCCGATCTGAACGTTCCGGTCAAGGACGGGAAGGCGACGGAAGACCAGTGTATCCGAGCTGCGGCACCGACCATCAGGGAAATCGTGGAGCGCGACGGGACGCCCGTCGTGATGTCACATCGCGGCAAACCGAAGCGCGAGCGGGACCCGTCGATCTCGACAGCACGATCGTGGTCGATGGCGGTCTCGTCAAGATCCGGACCTGGTACGACAACGAATGGGCCTATGCGGCGCAGATGGTGCGCCAGGCGAAGACCATGGCCACGAAGTGGCGCCGCCGCGTTCCTTATCGCCGGCCAAGGCAAGGCGGATTCAATGCCCGGCTGGACAATATCCGCTAAAACACGGGGTGGCGAAAAGGTCGACGACTAAAGAGAGTGGCTGGAGGCGGAAGAAGAATGGCTGAAAATTCGAACGAGGGCGGGAAACGTCCGGCCTGGCACGCCATGTCGCCGGACGAGACGCTCAACAAGCTCGGCGTCGGTCGCGAAAAGGGGCTGAGCAAGAGCGAAGTCGAGAAGCGCCGGGAAGAGCACGGCGAAAACCGGCTGAGTCCGGGCTCGAAGCGAAGCACGCTCCAGCGTTTCCTCGCGCAGTTCAACAGCCTTTTCGTCTACCTCCTGCTGATTGCAGGGGTGGTCACGGCGGCTTTGGGAGAGTGGATCGACAGCGGCGTCATCTTCGCAGTCGTCTTGGTCATTGGGTTCATCGGCTTCATCCAGGAGGGAAAGGCGGAGCACGCGCTGGAAAGCGTCCGCGGAATCCTCTCGCAAAAGGCGTGGGCGCGGCGCGACGGCAAGCGGCACGAAATCCCCTCGGAAGAACTCGTACCCGGCGATATTGTGGTCCTCAACGCGGGCGACCGCGTGCCCGCCGATGTACGTCTGATCAAGACGAGGAACCTGCAGGCGCAGGAAGCGGCGCTGACCGGAGAATCCACCGCTTCGGAAAAGAGCACCGAGGCGGTCGAGAAAGATGCCGAGCTCGGCGACCGGTCTAGCATGGGCTATTCCGGCACGGTCGTGACCTCGGGACAGGCAACCGGAGTCGTCGTCGCGATCGGCGACGATACGGAAATCGGCCGGATCAGCGAGATGCTGTCGGACGTCGAGAAGCTGAAGACGCCGTTGATGCAGCGCCTCGACGAATTCACGAAGATCGTGACCGTCATAATCATTGTCCTTGCGCTCATCACGTTCGGCGTCGGGACGTTTGTCTGGGAACGCGAATGGACCGAGATGTTCCTCGCGGCGGTCTCTATCGCGGTCGCGGCGATTCCTCAGGGCCTGCCCGTCGTGATGACCGTGACCCTGGCCATCGGCGTCCAGCGCATGGCCCGCCGAAACGCCATCATCCGCCGTCTTCCCGCCGTCGAGACACTGGGCGCGGTCACCACGATCTGCGCCGACAAGACGGGCACGCTAACCCGCAACGAGATGACGGCGAAGACGGTGCGCACGGCAGAGCACGACATTGAGGCCGAGGGCGTCGGTTACGAACCGCATGGCGGCTTCCTGCTCGACGGAAAATCCATCGAAATCGAGGATTATGAGACCGCTTTCGAGGTGGTCCGCGCGGGCGTTCTCTGCAACGATTCGGTGGTCGAGCGTCAGGACGACGAATGGAAGCCCGAGGGCGATCCGACGGAGGCGGCACTGATCGTGCTCGGCCGCAAGGCAGGGCTGGAACCCGCCCGCGAGAATGACGACTTTCCCCGCGTCGACGCCGTTCCCTTCGCCTCCGAGCGCCGGTACATGGCGACGCTCAACCACGATCACGAAGGCAACCGCTTCATCTACGTCAAGGGCGCCCCCGAGCGGGTCATCGAGATGTGCACTGGCGAGATGCGCGGAGGCGCGGTGGCGGCGCTCGACGCCGATGCCTGGTACAGCCGCGCGGAGGAGATCGCGGGACGCGGTCAGCGCGTGCTCGCGGCCGCGCGCAAGGAAGCCGGCGAGATGTCGGAGCTGAGCGAGGAAGATGTCGAAGGTGACCTGATCCTGCTCGGCCTCTACGGCATGATCGATCCGCCTCGCGAAGAGGCCATCGATTCCGTCGCCGCCTGCCAGAGCGCGGGCATACGGGTCAAGATGATCACCGGCGACCATGTCGCCACGGCGAGCGCCGTGGCGCGTGACCTCGGTCTGAGGAATTCGGGCAACGCCATGAGCGGGCGGGAACTCGAGGCGGTCGGGGACGATGAATTGCGGCACGTCGCGATGGATGTCGACGTCTTCGCGCGCGCCAGTCCAGAGCACAAGCTGCGCCTGGTGAAGGCTCTCCAGAAGGAGAACGAGGTCGTCGCCATGACCGGCGACGGCGTCAACGACGCGCCCGCCCTCAAGCGGGCGGATGTCGGGATATCCATGGGCCAAAAGGGTACGGAAGCCGCGCGCGAGGCCTCCGAAATGGTTCTGGCTGACGACAACTTTGCTTCCATCGAACGCGCCGTCGAGCAGGGCCGCACCGTCTACGACAATCTGCGCAAGGCCATCCTCTTTATCCTGCCGACAAATGCGGGAGAAGCGCTCATCATCGTAAGCGCGATCCTGCTGAACATGACCCTTCCGATCACGCCGGTGCAGATCCTGTGGGTCAACATGGTCACGGCGGTTACGCTCGGCATCGCCTTCGCTTGGGAAAAGGCGGAAGGCGACCTCATGCAGCGCCCGCCGCACCCTACAGACGAGCCGCTGCTCACGAAATTCGTGATCTGGCGCATCGGTTTCGTCGGAACCGCGCTGCTGCTCGGCGTGGTTTACGTCTTTCTCCAGGAGCAGGAACGCGACGGCACGAGCCTCGCATACGCGCGAACCATGGCCGTGAATGCGTTGGTCATGGGGCAGATCTTCTATCTCCTGAACACCCGTTTCTTCTCTGGCGCGGCGTTCACCGTGAGCGGGCTGATCGGCAACAGGACCGTCTTGATGGCGATCGGCGGCTGTATCGTGCTGCAGCTGGTCTTCACCTACGCGCCGTTCATGCACTCGCTGTTCGGCACGGCTTCCCTCGATCCCCTCGGATGGCTCTGGCCCGTCGGCGTCGGCCTCGGGGTCTTCATCCTCGTCGAAATCGAAAAGATCTTCGTGCGCAAGGACCTGCATCCGCTGGCGGCCAGCATCCGCTCGTGGGACCAAGAGGACCAGCGGGAAACGGGACGTGGTCGCGAGCAGGAGGGCCGCGGTGGAAATAAGAGCCCGCATAGGAAGGACAAGACCATGGGCGAGAAAGAAGAAAAGGACGGGAAGGCAGAGAAGCGCCCAGAGGAGCGGCACGAGAGCAAAGAGAAGCGACATGACGAGCGCGGTGGCGAAAAGAAGGGAGCCGTCCAATGAGCCGGCCAGCGACGAGCGGAGCCGACGCGGCCCCGGGCACCCGGATCTCGGCCGTGCTGTTCGACATGGATGGCGTCGTCACCGATACCGCGACGGCGCACTTCGCGGCCTGGAAGCAGCTCTTCGACGCCTATCTGCGCAGCCGGACCGAGGGCGATGCATTCGAGCCGTTCACCGAGATCGATTATCGTATATACGTTGATGGCAAGCTGCGCTACGACGGTGTGAGAAGCTTCCTCGAATCCCGCGGCATCTTGCTGCCCCGTGGCGACGAAGACGATGCTCCGGGGCGCGAGACGATCTGCGGGCTCGGGAACCGCAAGAACCGCTACTTCAACGCCTGGCTCGAAGAGAACCGCACCGAAGCTTTTCCCGGCACACTTGCCTTGATGGATAAGCTGAAAGCAGCCGGCGTAAAGCTCGCCGTCTTTTCGTCGAGCAGGAACGCAGCGGCGGTGCTGCGCTCCGCCGGAGTGCTCGAACTGTTCGACGCCAAGGTCGATGGCGAGGACATGGCCGAACTCGACCTGCCCGGCAAGCCCGATCCCGCCATCCTGGTGCAATCGCTTGAACGCCTCGGCGCGCGGGTCGAAGGGGCGGCCGTCGTTGAGGATGCGTCGTCGGGGGTCGAGGCGGGCGTGCGCGGCGGCTTCTCACCGGTAATCGGGGTCGCCCGCGAAGGGCATCGGGCGGAGCTTGCGGATGCCGGCGCGGATATCGTCCTGGCGGATCTCGGCGAACTCGATTTCGACCCGACGACAATGAGCCTGTTCGTCAAGACGCTGCACAATCTGCCCTTGGCCCGGGATCGCGAGGACGAGCTGCGCGAAAGGCTCGCCGGCAAACGGCCTGTGGTGTTTCTCGATTACGACGGCACCTTGACGCCCATCGTCGAGGATCCGAAGCAGGCGATCCTGTCGGACGGAATGAAGCAGGCCGTCAAGCGCCTGGCATTGAGCCTTCCCACGGCGATCGTCAGCGGGCGCGATCTGGACGACGTCCGCGCGTTCGTCGGGCTCGACGGACTCTTCTACGCCGGCAGTCACGGTTTCGCCATGGCGGGTCCGGGCGGCTGGCGCGAAGATGTCGAGCAGGGCAAGGCGTTTCTGCCCGATCTCGACCGCGCCGAGAGCGCGTTGAGCGATGCGCTGCGGGACATCGAAGGCGCATCCGTGGAGCGCAAGTCGTTCTCCCTCGCCGTGCACTTCCGGAAGGTGAACAAGGCGGACATGCCAGATGTCGAGGACGCTGTCGACGCGGTCATGGCCCGCTTCGAGCGCCTGCGCCACTCAGCGGGAAAGAAGATCTTCGACGTCAAGCCGAGAACCGACTGGCACAAGGGTCGGGCGCTGACCGCGCTGCTCGAAAGGCGCGGGCTCGACAAGCCGGACGTGGTCCCGGTCTATCTCGGCGACGACACCACCGACGAGGACGCCTTCCGCGCGATAAGCCGGCGCGGCATCGGCCTCGTCGTGCGCGACGAAAAGGATCGGCCGACGGCCGCCCGTTACGCGCTGGCCGATACCGCAGACGTGGAACGGTTCCTGGAATGGCTTGCGACGCACGGCTCCTCCGGGAACTGACGACCGACTGATATTTTCCTGAAGGTGATTGCAATGATGGACAAGGTCCAAGACGGCGACCCCCTCGTATGCTGGTTCGCCGACTCAGTCGCAATGACAACACTCGCGTCGTGGGCAAGAACGCATCGCTCGGCGAGACGATCCGCAAGCTGATTCCGCGAGCGTGCGGTTCGCATGGTTCTGGACAATCAAGAAGAGCACGAGAGCCGTTGGGCGGCAATTCGACCGGTTTCCTAGAAGATCGGTTGCTCGACGAACGCGCGGCACAAGTGGATCAGCAAGTCTGAGGTCGATAGCGGCGAACAGACCGGCGTCACGAGCGAGATGGGGCCAACTGTTGAAGGCGCTGGAGCGGGAGAACCGGGAGCTTATGCAGGCCAACGAGATCCTGCCGAAAGCCAGGCGTATTTTGCTTGGGCGGAGCTCGACCGCCGACCGAAATCATGATCGGCGAGCGCGCTGCCGAAGCCGATAATCGCGCCGTTCCCGGCCACCGGGAAGCCGACTTGATCATCGGGCTCAATCGTTCCGCCATCGGCACCCTTGTCGAGCGCCAGACGCGCTTCACACTGCTGCTTCACCTTCCACGGATGCCCGGGCACGGCGCGGGGCCCCGCCTCAAGAACGGGCCGCCTCTTGCAGGTCATGGGGGCCGAAGCTGTGCGAGATGCCATTCTGCGCAGCATCGTCCATCTGCCATGGCATCTTCGTCGGTCCCTGTCATGCAATCAGGGGGCCGAGATGGCCCGTCATGCCGAACTGACCATGTTGCGACGACCGGTTGAGACCGCCCAATATTTGTCGATCAAATACACCGAACGACTGGGCCGGCAAAGAGTCGTCGGTCGGCAGTGTGGGCGATTCCTGAAGCTGAGGCACGCTACGATGCCAAGCTGGAACAGCCAGACATGGCGGCGTAACTCCAACAAAACCGCCTCCGACAAACTCGGCGCGGTTCAGATCGATTCAGCGTAGTTTTGCGCTCCCGGCCGCTGCGTCCGAAACCAAGGTCAAGGCGAAATACGAAAATGGGATTCTGACGCTGAATTTGCCCAAGAAAGACCCAGACGGCTCAAAGAAAATCGCGATCACGTGAGCACCCGGCTCTGAGCGTGCACGTCAGGCGAAAATTGCCAGTTATTGGGCGACGCCTGACGCTTGGTGCTTGTGAGTTAGGCATGAGGTCGACCCAGAGCGGACATCAGTTCACTTGGACAGAGCCCCTGACAGGTGTGCCTCGGGGAATCGCACGCATCCTGCGGTCGGTGAAACCGCCTGTCAGTGCAGTCTGCGGATCCATCGAATGTCATCCGGATAAATGCGTGAAGCAAGGTATTCGTCCATTATCCCGTTCAACCAATCCAGCAGCGGAACCTCCCACGGCTTGCGCGCCGCCTCGGCGATGGCACGTTTGAGGGTCTGCGCGACCAAATGGTCGCCCCTCTCCGCGCTTCCGGTCATAACCCGCGCGGCAAACCGCAGCTTGGGCAGAAGCAGCATGATTTCGGTGGGCGACGCCTTGTGCCTTCGCATTGGTCGGAAATCTGCATGTCGACAGCCGTTTCGTTGCT
The DNA here is from genome assembly GCF_040712075.1 of Fodinicurvata sp. EGI_FJ10296. Lineage (NCBI taxonomy): Bacteria > Pseudomonadati > Pseudomonadota > Alphaproteobacteria > Rhodospirillales > Rhodovibrionaceae > Fodinicurvata > Fodinicurvata sp. EGI_FJ10296. The sequence goes on along the minus strand of NZ_JBFCVL010000003.1, from coordinate 537,170 downwards.
GTCCGCCCCTAGTATCAGGTTTGCGCATCCTGCGGCCCTTCGCCGCCGTCAGGAAAGGCATTTCCAGCGTATAGTGATCGTGGCAGTCACGCTCATCGAAGGCATGTACGGTCCCGGGACCAGATTGCCTCTGCAAGAAAGCCGCGAGGGCTTCGGAGGCGTCGCCACAGTTGTGGCATTCGCGCTTGCGCGGCTCGGTCAGAAAGCCGTTATCGGCAAAAACATCTCCGACGCGCTCACTGGCTGTGGGATCATCCGGAATGATAAATGGATGACGCTGCTGCGGGATCCTGCGAAAGGCCGTATTCATCTCGGTTGCGGACGCGATCTCGCCGATGCTCGCGGGTTTGCATGGATCATTTCTCGTATTGGTGTCCGCTTCGTAGGTTCGATCCTGCTCAGCCGCCGAAGGGGCTTGCCTTGCCACCTTGTGCCGACCGATCCAACAACCGGAATCGGGCCTGCCCGGAGCGACTGAAAAGAGTTGAGACAGACGCCGGACGGAAGCGAGCGTCAGGCCGTAGTAGCGGGCGATGTCCAGGTCAGAGAGGCCGTAGTCTTGCATGGCACGAAGCGCGACATTCGGCATGTTGCCCAGCTTGCGGGTTATGCTGTGCCGTCTCCCGGCCCGGCCCGAACCCAGGAGCGGAATGCTGGCAAAGCGGCCCGTCGTGCATCGTTCGGTCATTGCTGCACCCCCCTGTTTCGGGAGCGGCCTATTCCCGGTGGCCGCGCCAGAATTTTGATGATCCACTCTTCGCACGGCTCGCGGGCACAGCGCATTAACAGCGATTAACCTGCCGCGGGGATCCCGGCGCAGAAAATGCAAATTGATATGCGCGCGGCAACGCAGGTAAAGGCAGGATCGTGCAGATAAGCGCAGACTGCCTGTTGAGGGGATTGCAATCCTTGATAGAACGAATAGCGGAGGGTATCGCGCGAGGCAAAAGCTAGAATTCGGCCCGCCGGCTGGTAATATGCGACGACGCGGGACGGCTGGCCGGCATAGTCTCTGTCGGCGATATTGCAGAGCATTACTCCGAACATTTGGCCGGCGAAACGTTGGGAGAGATCGTCGAGTTCCGGTAGCCGCCCGGAGCAGGCAGACAGGACGCAGCAGACACTCACCCCCGGTCACCCCGGTCACCCGCGTAGGCAGGAAGGTTTGTATGCGCGAGGGCATGGAAGGCAATACCCCGCCGGGACACTGACTAAGCACGATCCGGGACTAAGCAATATCCGGACTGGCCGGATGCCGGCTGACAGCAATCGCGTCCGACGTGCACTGCGCTATTGCAGCGATGATTGGCTAAGATCCGTTTCGGCGGTGGCTGCATCCACAGGATGAACCGTCCCGTTACCACGATGCAGGTGAAATTGAGGCGTGCTCAGGTGCCCATCGGCAACAGGATCTTGTGCCGCAGCGTGTCCATGTCGAAGCCCGCAATTTCGCACAGGGCATCGACATCCGTCAGCTCGAAGGTCAGGTGATCGGTCATCCTGATCGCGCCCAAACGCGTCAGCCGCCTTGTGGTGCGCGAGATGTGCACCGAGGTAAGTCCGATGAAGTCGCCAATTCGCTGCTGTGTCAGGGGCACGTGGAAAGGCGCTGACGTGGCTCGGTTGCCGCCCGTTACGCGCAGGCATAGCTCCAGAAGAACATAGGCCAGCCGCATCTCGGCGCTTCCCTTGCCGAGGCGCAGCATCCGTTCTGCGATGCGAGACCTGGCGGCGGCAGACTCTCGCAATACAAGGCGCAGAACGTCTGGCTCATCTTGCATCAACTGTTCCCATTGGGCGGACGGTATGACAGCGACGAACCCTTCCTCCAGCACTTCGATGGTGATCCCGTCGCCCGTGGCCAAGTGTACGATGTCGCCTGGTAGGGCGAAGTCGATGATCTGCGTGTTGCCATTTTCCATCATCTTGAAAAGCGAGATCCAGCCGGCAAGCGGGAAAAGCACACCATCACCTTCGAAAGAGAGCAAGCCGGGCCGCGTGCGCCGGGCCAATTTCACGAGAAGCGAAGCGAGGGAAGGTCCGATCCGCGAGCGGGATTGGCTGCGCAAATGCTCTACGGTCGCAGCGGCGCTCCTCGGCCCTCGCGGCGGGCTGTCCATGGCCTCCTTGTCGGGCTTTGTCCGGGCACCGGCCCGGCTGCCTCTTGCGCCTTGCGAACGGTCTGCGCGACCTTGTCCCGGGTGCGAGCGAATCGGGTGGTCTGGGTCGTGCATACGTGACACCTGAGTTGCGTGCATTGATCTCTGCCATCCCGGGTGCAATCAGCATGCTGCAGGCGCACACAGAACACAAGATGGTATGAGGCGCTAGGCCGTCTGGCGATGGGTCACGCGGACCACTGATCTTTCGTATTCTCACCTTCAGCGATTGATCGCGGTTAATGCAGTGTGAGCCCGGCCGCAGTAGCCTTTACGTGCCAATTTCACAGTTGCACGAGAAGGGGATGAATGGCGTAGAACAAATAATAGAGTTCTTGCCAGAACTTTGATGCAGACTCTTAATTGATGGAAGGCTTGCGCTGTACGGAGGTGAGGTATGTCAGTGATTGTCCAACGTGTTTATCTCGATAACGGTGTGGCTGGCGACGCTGTCAGTATCGATCGCAAAATGATGTTTTTCACCACACGCGCCGAGTTTGTTGACCTTGACGGTAAGATATTCGAGGATATGGACTCTATTCATCGGTCTATTAAAAAGCATGCGCGGGCTATCGCAGAACCGGCCATAGTCATTGGGAAGGTCAAAGATGCAGCCCGACCTCAGGTGGAGATCATTAGTGGAAAAAAAGATATATAGGTGACTGCCATTTATTTTGTTGCTATGCCAAGATCGTTTCGGAGCCCAGTCTGGGTGGGTTCCGGTAGGAATCATTCTGCCCCCTACTGGAACCTACCCCGGCCAGGACATGCCTGGATAACCGCGGCGCCGGAGCAGCGGTCCGCAGTCGGCTATCGGCCAGCGCGTGTGCGGCATCGCGCTGGGCTACGAGGACCTGAACGATCATGACGAGTTGCGCCGCGCCCCGGTGATCCGCACGGTGCTTGAGCGGCTGGAGGCGCGCCGGGCACGCTGTGCGTCGCTGGCCGGCAAGAGCACGCCGAACCGGCTGGACCACGTTTCCAGCCGACGAGCCTGAGGCTGCTGTTTCAGATTTGCTCTCTCACCGGGACGATGCTTCCGCCCGTGGTTGACGCTATGGCCGCCACACCATGCCTGGTCCAAGAGCGGTTCCCACATGCCCGGTATCCTCCTCATTGCACTGGGGCGTCGCTGCAATCCCCATCGGCGCAGTTCTCGTCGCGATTGCGCTCCTCCGGCTTGATCAGGCGGAAATCGCAGGTTTCGCCGGCGGCGAGATCGCGGTAGTGGCCGCGATAGGCGATCCTGATGGCTGTCGAGCTGAAGGAGCGGCTGGCGATGTGCAGCTTGTCGTGATCGACATCGACCTCCAGCACCTGCCGCCGATAACGCAGGCGCACCTTGATCCGGTGCAGGTCCTCCGGCAGCGCCGGATCGAAATGCAGCGTGTTCCCGCGCATTTCGAGCCCCACATAGCAGCGCTGCACGAGATCGATCGTCCCCGCCATCGCGCCGACATGGATGCCCTCGGGGGTGGTGCCGCCCTGTAGGTCGGAGTAGTCGCTGTCGAGCGCCCACTGGAAAAGCCGCCAGGAATGCGAACGGTCGGAGCGGGCCAGCACCCAGGAATGCGCGACCCCGCTCAAGGTCGAGCCGTGTGAGGTGCGGGCGAGATAATAGTCGATCGTCTTGCGGATGTTGGACGGCGGGAAGCGGTATCCGAGACGCTCGAAGATGAGGTAGAGTTCGTCCGCCGAGAACAGGTAGAACAGCATCAGCACGTCGGCCTGCTTCGACGCCTTGTAGCGGTTAACGTCGTCGCCCTCCGCTTCGAGGAGACGATCGAGCCGGTGGATGTCGTCGTACTTTTCGCGATACCCGTCCCAGTCGAACTCCTTCAGCTTCTCGTAGCCTTCGAACTGGCTGATGACACCGTCGGCGTGAAACGGCACCCGCAGCTTGCGGCTGATCTCGTGCCACTTGTCCATATCGTCGCGATGCAATCCGATGCGCTCGCAGATGCGCTCCGCCTGGCTTCTGGGCAGCACCGCGATGATGTCCTCCACCCGCGTCAGGATCCACGAGACCATGACGTTGGTGTAGGCGTTGTTGTCGAGCCCGCCGCCCTCTTCGTGGTCCGCGTCGGGATAGGCGGTGTGGTATTCGTCCGGCCCCATGACGCCCTTGATCTCATAGCGGTCGATCTCGGGGTTGTATGTCGTCATGCTGACCCAGAACCGCGCGATCTCGAAGAACATTTCTGCCCCGAAGGTGTAGAGGAATTCATGGTCGTCGGTGGCCTGGTGGTACTGCCATATGTTGAAGGCGATAGCCGCGTTGATGTGGCGCTGGCGATGCGTATCGTCGGGGAGCCAACGTCCGGATTGAGGATTGAGGTGCAAGTGCTGCGTCTCCTCCTCTCCGTTGCTGCCGCTCTGCCAGGGGAACATGGCCCCCTCATAGCCCTCGACCTTCGCCGCTCGCCGCGCCTCCGGCAGCCGCCGGTAGCGGTAGCGCAGCAGCGCGCGGGCCAGGGTGGGCAGGCGCAGGCTGAGGAACGGGAAGACGAAGATCTCGTCCCAGAAAATGTGTCCGCGATAGGCTTCTCCGTGCCAGCCGCGCGCCGGGATCCCGGCGTCGAGATCGATCGAATGCGGCGATGCCGTCTGGAGGATGTGGAAGATGTGCAGCCGCAGCTTCAACTCGGTATCCGCAGCCACGCCGTCTGCCAGTTCGATATCGCAGTCGTCCCACAGATGACACCAGGCGATCTCGTGCGCTTCTCGCAGGCTCTCGAAATCCCGCGCATGGCTGAGCGTTCGCTTCGCCTCCAGTCCGGCCTCGGCGATGGCACAGTTGCGCGAATCGTGCAGCGCGAGGATCTTCTCGGCGGTGATGCGTACGCCCTGGTCTGCCGTGCAGGTCAGATCCTGCCAGACCTTGGTCTCGGATTTGCCGTTTTCGCATCTCGCGTCGGTCACGCCGTCGCGACCGAGAAGGCGCGTGCGCGCCGCCATCGCCACCTGAATGCGAGACTGGTTCGTCCGACATTGGAGGAACATGCTCTGGCTGCCCGGATAATCCAATTCGAGGATGTCGATGTGGCGGGACGCGAGCTGGCGATAGCGCGCGACCCCGTTGTTGATCACGCTGCCGTCGATTTCGGAGCGGAAGGTCACGACGCCCGACCAGTTCTCGGGCGTAATCGAGACTTCGAGCCCCGCGAGGTGCGGGTTCGACATGCCGACGATGCGCCGCTCCTCCCAGCGCGTGATCCGACCCTCGCCGTCGCGAAAGCGGATGTCACGCCGCAATTGGCCGTGACGCAGATCGAGTTCCTGCCGATAATGGAGAAGCTCGACCTGATTGAGCCTGAACCACGGTCCGTCCTCGATGCGGAAGGTCAGAGGAAGCCAGTTCGGCATGTTCACGAGGTCTTCGTTCCGGATCGTGCGTCCGGATACCTCGCTTTCGAGGCGGTTGTAGCCGCTGGCGAGGTAGGTGCCGGGATAATGCACCTCGTCGTCGCAGGCATCGGCAGCGGCTCCCCGCGTCGCGAAGTAGCCGTTGCCGAGCGTGCACAAGGCTTCCCGCAGGCCTTCCTTGCCGGCATCGAAGCCCTCGTATACCACCACCCACGCGTTCGTATCCTCAACCATGCACTTCCCTTCTCATGCTTCCGATCGCGATCGCAGTCCCCATTATCAGGCGTGGATCAGCTCGCTCGTCGCCTGCGTCATCGACACGCCAAAGGCTCGACAGCAAACTCCCGGAGGGCGCATTTCGTTTTCATCAAAGCGATCTTCCGAGCAGCCGGTGCGGCCATATTCTGAACCGCAACGAGTTTGTCGGAGGCGTTGGCATCGGCTTCAACCCCGTGCTGTAAAGCCAGCTGCTGCCGGTTTTGATACACTATGGGTCATTCTGTATTGCGTATTACAATCAAAGCGGCCGCTGATTCCAATCAATCACCGGCCACCTATTCCGATTTCATTCCGGCCGGGATTCCGATTTGCGCCGCCTCAAACCCATCCAATGCCGACGCTCATTCAATCGATGTCCCTGTCTGATCCTCCCTCGAAACCCGAACACAGAATCGGACCGAACGAATAAATGCGACTGTAGTCCCCAGGATCAGGTTGGCGACGGCAGGCAGCCCGGGCCGATCGGCTCGAAGCTCTTGTAGGTCAGCACGAACTCGTGATGGCCCAGATCCTCGGACTTTGTGCGGCCGCCGCGTGCGACCGCAAGGACGAGGTCTTCGATCTCGTGGCCGACATCGTCCAGATCCGCGCGTCCCTCCAGTATCCGGCCGGCATCGACATCCATGTCGCCGCTCATCCGGCGGAAGGTTTCGGGGTTGGCGCAGACCTTTATCACGGGCGAGATAGCCGACCCCACGACCGACCCGCGCCCCGTGGAAAACAGGATGACGTGACAGCCGCAGGCGATCATTTCGACGATTTCCGCCGTGTCGTTGATATTGGGAAAGCCGAAGCGGACCTCGCCGTCCGGTACCACGTCGAGCAGATAGAGCCCTCCACGCGGCGGTACGTCGCCCGGCTTGATGATACCGGCGATCGGGCTCGATCCCGATTTCGCATAAGCCCCCATCGATTTTTCCTCGATCGTGGTCAGCCCGCCATCGGCATTGCCGGCGGCGAAGCTGCCGTAACCGAGCGTCGCGTAGTACCGGGCCGCCTTTTCGACCGTCTCCCGCAGCAGATGTCCCAGTTCGGGCGTCGCCGCCCGTTCGGCCATGATCGTCTCGCAGCCGATCAACTCGCCGGTTTCTTCGAAAATGCACCGCGCGCCGTTCTCGATCAGGAAATCGAACGCCCGTCCCATGGCCGGATTGGCCGTGATGCCGCTGGTGCCGTCCGACCCGCCGCAGATCGTGCCGACGATCAGATCCGAAACGTCCATCGGCGCGCGGGGCACCGATGCCAGGGCCGGAAGTGTCTCGCGCACCCATTGCCGGCCTTCTTCGACCGACGTCCGGGTGCCGCCGGTCTGCTGGATGGTGATGGTCTTGACCGGCCGGCCGCTGTCGCGGACATGGCGCGCCAGCGTATAGCGATCGAAGCTTTCACAGCCCAGCGAGACCAGAAGGACCCCGCCGACATTGGGATGGGTGCACAGTTTCTCCATGATCGTGTTGGCGTAGTCGTTGGGATAGCAGCCCGGGAATCCCAGAACGTGAACGCCGTCATCCTCGAACGGGGCGGCGATCTTTCGGGCGACATGGTGGGCGCATTCGACCAGATAGACGACGACCATCACGTTGCGGATGCCGATGCGCCCGTCGCTGCGCAGATAGCCTTGGATGGGGGCTGTCATGATGAGTTTTCTCCACTGGCGATCCGGGCCGCGTCAAGCGTCTGGGAGGCGGTATAATCGCTTTTGAGGTTGTGAACATGGGCGTGCATCCCCTGCGGAATGCGGGCCGTGGCGGTGCCGATGGACACGCCGTATTTGACGACCTTCTCGCCCGGTTCGATGGGCTGCCGTGCAATCTTGTGGCCCATACCGATCGAGCGGTCGAGCGTGCAGTCCTGGCCTTCGATGGTGAGTGTCAGCCCCGCTTCCAGCGGCTCTCGCGCGACCAGGACATTGTCGCACTGCGACAGGAGCAGGAGCCGGGGATCGGAGTCGGTCATGATGGTTTCCACAAGTTCGTCTGGCGATGATGCGCTCAGAATACGGCGATGGTCGATCGGTCGATTTCGTCCCAGTCGAGGTCCATGCCCAGGCCCGGGGCTTCGGGCAGATGCGCCATGCCATCGGTGATCGGCAGGGGGGCAGCCAGTGCAAAACTGAAACTCTCCAGCGGGTACAGAAGTTCGAAGAACTCGCAATTTCGCATTGCCGCCGCGCAATGCATGTTGACCAGATCGAGCGGGGCGAAGATCGAGGTGTGAACTTCGCAGTTGACGCCGAAACTTTCCGCCAGTCGTGCGGTTTTCATCACGCCGGTCACGCCGCCGGTCCAGGATACGTCGGCTCTGACCCGGTCGACAACGCGGCGCGAGATGACTTCGGCGACGCTGTAAGGGTGCTTGGCCAGGTATTCGGTGCCCACGACGGGAATGTCGAGGATGCGCGTCAGTTCCTTCAGCGCGTGCATATCCTCGTCGAAGATCGGTTCCTCCAGCCAGTGATAGTCCAGATTTTCCAGGGCCCGCCCGAACCGGATCGCTTCTTCCAGGTTCATGGAGGAAACCGGGTCCGACATCAGGGTGAAATCCGGGCCCACGACATCGCGCACATGAGCGTGAACGGCCAGATCGTCGCGCCAGTCACGCCCGGGCGTGTGAAGCTTGTAGGCCTTCAGCCCCTCGGCCTTCGCGCGGGACGCTTCCCGGCCGTAATCCTCGATCGAATCCAGGATCATCGAACTGCCATAGGTCGGGATGCGATCGCGATAGGCGCCCAGATAGCGGAACAATGGCTGGTCGGCCGCCTGGGCGGACAGGAGCCAAAGGCAGACATCGAACGGCCCGTAGGTATAGATTGGCAGGTGCCCCCACCACCGGTCCGCCATCCGGAAGTCATGCCATGCCCGTTCGCGGTCGAGTGGATTGCGCCCGAGAAAAAAGCCGGCGAGGCTGTCGGCGGCAAGCATGGCGGCGCCCCGGGCCGAACGACCGGCGAAACCCAGCATCGACGCGGACAGGCCATCGTCGGTCTTCATCGTCACGACCGTATACTGGAAGCCCTGGAAATCGTCGCTGCGCAGGCTCGTTGCGGTGAGCCCGTCGGGCGCCCGCCGGCAGGCCCGGACTTCAATGGAACTGATCTTCATGTGCCCGACTTTCAGAACTTCCCGAACTGCAGATACGCCTGCTGGGGATCGACACCTTCGAGAATGGCTTTCCGGACCTTGCTTTCGGTGGCCATCGCCGCCTCGGATTGCTCGATGACGTCTTCGAGCAGCGAGCGCGGCACGCGGATCAGGCCGTCACGATCTCCGATCAGATAGTCGCCGGGCTCGATGACGACATCGCCGATCCGGATATCGATGTCGCTGCCCGTCGGCAGCCAGTGACCGACGATATCGCGCGGCGTGTAGCCCCGGGACCAGGACTGGAACCCGATGTCGATCAGGAAATTGACGTCGCGGATATAGCCATCGGCAACGCAGCCGCGCAGCCCCTTGTTCTTCAGGGTCTCGGCGGACAATTCGCCCATATGCGCCACGATCCGGTCGTTGGGTTGCGATACCCATATGTGGCCCGGCTTGGCTTTGGACAACAGGCCCGTCCAGGCAAGCAGGGTCTCGTGGGCGTCGGCGCTGGTGTCAGCTTTTCCTTCGACCGTAAATGCCGGCCCCGCCATGGCCCGTTCCGGCAGAAGCGGGCGAAGTTCCACCGGCAGCGTGAAATCGCGAATCCCCATGGCCCGCATCACGTCATGGACAACCCCGGTATAGCATTTCTCAAGACGATCGGACAGTTGATCGGTGGGCGTGGAAGCAGTCGCGGTCATAGCAAGCTCCGTTTAATCATTGAGCGGCGCCCATGGCATAATTCGGCAGGGCCGTGACGAGGGACGGGAAGATGATCATAAGCAGCAGAACGATCAGCAGCGGGATAAGCATCGGAATCACCTCGCGGATAATCGGTTCCAGTTTGACGTTGGAGACGCTGGACACGACGAACAGCCCGACGCCGAGCGGCGGCGTCATGAGCCCGATCATGAGATTGAACACGAGCACGACCCCGAAATGGATCGGGTCGATGCCCACAGCCTGCAGTGTCGGCTGCATGACCGGCACCACAAGGATCATCACGGCCAGCCCTTCCATGAAGAACCCGATCGCGAAGATTGCCAGAGAAATGATCAGCAACAACAGCAGTGGATCGGTCGTCAAGCCGACCAGAAAGCCGGCGGCATGCTGGGGCACGCGCAGGGTCGTCAGCAGCCAGGCAAAGACCGTTGCCGTGGCGACGATCAGGCAGATGCTCGCCGTGGTGCGGCCGGTCTCCTGCAGAACGCTCCACAGCCCCTTTACCGTAAACCGTCGATAGATCAGTCCGCCAAGCAAGAGGGCATAGAGACAGGCTATGGCGGATGCTTCCGTCGGCGAGAACACGCCAAAGAGGATGCCGCCGATGATGATAACCGGCGTCAGCAGGGGCAGCACGGCTCCGCGCGTCGCGAGCATGGTTTCCCGGGGCTGGATCTCGGCGGCCACGGGCATGCCCCGGCGCCGGGCGGTGAGCGCGATCATGATCATCAGCGAGCCGGCGGCCATCAGTCCGGGCACGACGCCACCCAGGAACAGGCGTCCGATCGAGGCTTCGGCCAGCACGCCGTAGATGACCATCGGGATCGACGGAGGCACCATCGGCCCGATCACGCAGGATGCCGCCGTGATCGCGGCGGCATAGGCGGGCGTGTATCCGGCCTCGCGCATCGCCTTGATTTCCATCGATCCCAGACCGCCGGCATCGGCGACGGCCGATCCGGACATGCCGGAAAAGATCAGGCTGGCGAGGACGTTCACATGAGCCAGTCCGCCGCGGACCCGGCCGACCAGAACGCGGGCGAAATGGAACAGCCGGTCGGTAATCCCGGCGGCGTTCATCAGATTGGCCGCCAGGATGAAGAACGGCACGGCCAGCAAGGGGAAACTGTCCACACCGCCGATCATCCGTTGCGGTATGATGACCATCGGCATGCCGTTCGCGGCGATATAGACCATGACGGCGACGCCGAGCGTAAAGGCAATCGGCATGCCGAGCAGCATGATCGTCAACCAGATACCGGTAAGCCAACCCATAGGGGAACCTCTTAAAGGGTCTTGACGCCCACTTCGGGCGCGCCGTGGCGAATGATCCGGACGATCGTGCACAAGGTGCGCACCAGCATGACCGCGCCGGCTATCGGCAGGGGCAGATAGACGATCATCAGGGGCATTTTCATTGCCACTGACATGACGGGCGCGACGGTCATGGCGATGCGCCAGCCCATGAATATGAGGACGACCAGGAATGCCGCGATCAGCAGATGCACGATCAATGCGGAAATTCGCGCCAGGATATCCGGAAGCCGGTCCGCGACCATGCCGATGGCGATATGGTTGCCCCAGCGCATGGCCTGGGACGATCCCAGAAAGATCAGCCAGATGAACAGATAGCGCGCCAGTTCCTCGGTCCACGCCAACGGAAGATTGAAGACGTAGCGCGCCAGAACCTGAAGAATGATGGTCGCCAGCATGACCGTGAGCAGTATGGCCACGAGCGCCTCTTCGACCCGCTCCAGCCGGTCGATCGTCCGTTGTATCGTCATCGCAGCCACTCGGTCATCACAGCCACTCTGGTTAAGGGGGGGGCGGCCGTCGCGGGGCCGCGTGCAGGCGTTTGAACACACCTGCACGCTCGCCCGGCGCTGTTATTCCACGGCGGCCAGATCCGCGTAGACGCCTTCGCCCCAGATATCCTCGAAGGCTTCATAGACCGGCGTCATGGCTTCGCGGAAGGGCGCCAGATCGGGACGGGTCACTTGCATGCCCTTGTCCTCCAGTTCCGCGACCAGAGCTTCTTCGGACTCGATCACCGCCTCGCTGTAAGCGGCTCCGTGCGACTGAAGGACCTCGATGACGATGTCCTGATCTTCGGCCGACGCTTCGGCCCATGCCGTTTCCGAGACGATCGGCCCGACGAATTGCACGAGATGGTTGGTCAGCGTGAGATGATCCTGCACCTCGTAGAAGCTGGCGGAATCAATGGTCGGCAGCGGGTTTTCCTGACCGTCCACGACCCCTGTCTGAAGCCCCAGATAGAGTTCAGGGAACGCCATCGGCGTCGGGGTCATGCCCAGCGCCTCGGCAAAGCGCAGACTGAGATCGACTTCCGGAACGCGCAGCCTGAGACCGGCAACATCCTCGACCGACTCGATCGGACGGACATTGTTGGTCATCTGCCGGGTGCCATAGTACCAGACGTCAAGCAGACGCAGGCCGGCGGTCTCGCGCAGTTCCTCGACCAGTGCGGCGCCGGCGTCGCTTTCGACCAGCCGGACCAGATGGTCATAGTCCCGTGCAAGATAGGGCGCTTCCAGCACCGACATGGCCTCCAGCCACTGACTGAGGATGCCGGCCCCATCCAGCGCCATCTGGGTCGTTCCCAGTTGCATGCCGGTCAGGATCTCATGCGCGCTGCCGATCTGGCCGGCCGGGAATACCTGGATGTTGATCCGCCCCTCGGTCCGCTCGGCAATTTCCTCCGCCGCGGCTTCCATGGCCCGGTTGGCGGGGTGATCCGGTGGCAGAATGTGGCCCAACTGCCAGTCTGCGGCGGACGCCGCTGCCATGCCGCTCAGCATTGCCGCCAGGGCACAACCCGCAGTCGCCGTTCTTTTCAGGTAATTCATGTCGTTCCTCCCGGTTTTGGTGATTTCGTACGTTGGTGATCGTCGTCGTTTCCGTGCCGTCCCGTCACATCAGGGCGGCGGCGCCTCCATCGACCGGTTGATGTCGAATTCGGCGGATTTCAGATGGTCCAGCGTAGCGTCATGCGCCTCCTGCGCGTCGCCGGCACGAAGGGCGTCTATGATCCGGCGATGTTCGGCGAGGGTTTCGCGAGCCCGGGGGCCCCGGCTGGCGAAGTTGCGCACGAGATGCGCGCGGTCGATCAGGGACGAGTGCATGACGGTCAGGATCGCGTTGCCGACGGAATCCACGATCAAGCGGTGAAAAGTGCTGTCGGCTTCCGTGACCTCGAGCGGGTGCATGAATTGCGGCCCGCTGGAGGCGTCGGCCAGGGCATCCATCGTCTGTTCGAGCCGGGCCAGCAGGTCGGGCGTCACCGCCCCTTGCGTCACGGCCAGGCCCGACGCCGCCGGCTCGATGATCCGGCGTGTACCATAGATGTCGGTCAATTCCTGACGGGTGAACCGCCGCACGATGGTGCCGCTGCGCGGCCGAATTTCCACCAACCCCTCGCGTTCGAGCTGTTTCAGTGCCTCCTTCACTGGGGATTGGCTGACATTCAGATCGCTGGCCACCAGGTCCACATTGATCCGTTCTCCCAGAGCATATCGGCCCGAAAGGATGCGTGTCCGCAGTTCGATGCGGATTTGTTCGGCAAGTGAATCGCGGACCAGAATCATTGCATCCTTTTCTTTCTAATATCTGATATTTCACATTCTATTGGATGCGTCAATTTCAAAGGCAAGGGCTGCGGCTATTGAGTTTGAGCGACGTTCTGCCACAATCGGGCTAATCCCAATGCCGAACCGGCGCTCCCGCGCCGACGCATCCTGTCCGGCTGCATGATAGGGCCGATCCTTGGAACTGCTTTCCCTGTTCGCCGTATTTTTCGTTTTCCTGCTTGCCGGTGCGCCGGTTGCCGTCGCCCTTGGTCTGGGGGCCATCGGGTTTCTCGTGTTCTCCGATTCGGTCCAGTTTTCAATTCTGGCGCTCCGGCTGCTCGCCAGTCTTGACAGTGTACCGCTGCTCGCCATTCCGTTTTTCGTCCTGGCCGGCGAGTTGATGAACACCGGCGGGATCACGCACCGTATTTTCGATTTCGCGCGCAAGCTTCTGGGGCATGTCCGCGGCGGGCTCGCGCATGTGAACATACTGGCGTCGCTGTTCTTTGCCGGCATTTCGGGATCGGCCGTCGCCGACGCTGCCGGGCTGGGCCGGATCGAGATCAAGGCAATGCGCGAGGCCTCGTATCCCGCGCCGTTCGCCGCGGCGGTGACGGCCGCCTCCAGCGCGGTCGGCCCCATAATCCCGCCATCGATCATGCTGGTCCTTTATGGAACCATGGCGGATGTCTCGATCGGGAAGCTGTTCGCCGGCGGATTGGTGCCCGGCCTTCTGCTGGCGGTGGCAATGATGATCTACGTGACGGTGGTCGCCCGCGGTCTGGGTGTTCCCGTCGATCCCCGCACACCACTAAGGGGTATCCTGCGATCGCTAATCGTCAATCTGCCACCGCTGCTGACGCCGGTCCTGGTAATGACGGCCCTGGTTGCCGGCGTGGTGACGCCGACCGAGGCCGGTGTCTTCACGGCCATTTATGCCGCCGGCATCTCGTTCCTCTACGGCGGCTTGACGCTGCGCATGATTCCGGAGATTCTGGAAAACACACTGGTCGTTACCGGACAGATTCTGTTCATCCTTGCGCTTTCGGTCGTCTTTGGATGGCTTATCACCACCGAGCGGATCCCGGAACTTCTGGGGGTCTATTTTCTGGAAACCGGTCTCGGCCAATACGCGTTTCTGGCCCTGTTGAATGTCGTATTGCTCGTCCTCGGCTGCTTCATGTCGCTGACTTCGATCCTGATCATCGTGACGCCGATGCTGATCGAGATGACGGGGACACTGGGCATCGATCCGGTTCACATCGGTGTGGTCATGGTGCTTAACCTGACGATCGGATTGATGACGCCGCCGCTGGGCTGGTGCCTCTACATCGTCACCGAGATCGCCGAGATCCGCTTCGAGGAAACGGTGCGGGCGGTGCTGCCATTTCTGATTCCGCTGATCGCGGTCCTGATCCTGATCACCTACGTGCCCTGGACGGTGACCGGCCTCGCGGACTTCTTCTTTGATTGACCGAACCCTGAAGGGCGCCAACGAGCGGCCCCATTTTCGACTACGGGAGGAAACGACAATGAGAATTGCGATACTGATGGCCGGCATGGCGCTGACGGCCGGGATGACCATGGCCGGTGCCGGCGCGTCGGCCCAGACGACGCTGAGACTGGCATGCCCCAGTGCGGCCGACACGCCGACCTGCCAGGCCGCGCAGCATTTTGCCGACGAGGTGCAGAACCGCACCGATGGCGACGTAACAGTGAACGTCCATCCCGCCGGTCAGTTGGGCACGGGTCGTGACGCGATCGTGGGCATGCAGACCGGATCGATCGATCTCGTCGTCGAGGAACTGGTCAACTATTCCGATTTCGTGACCGATTACGGCATTCTGGGTTGGGGCTTCGCCTTCGTCGACCGCGCCCATCTCGAACAGTTCCTGACCTCGGACATCCACGCCGAAATGCGCGCGGAACTGGCCGATCAGAACATCGAATTGCTGGCCTATGAATGGCAGCGTCTGCCGCGCGCGGTGGTTTCCAGCACACCGATCTTTACGGTCGAGGATCTCGGCGGTCTGCGGTTCCGCGTGCCGGAGATCCGGACCTTCATCGCGACATGGGAAAATCTTGGCGCCAATCCGCAATCGGTGCCGTGGGGCGAGGCCTATCTGGCGTTGCGCCAGGGAACGGTGGACGCGATGGAATCACCGTTCGACACGATTGCAGGACAGGGTTTCCACGAGGCGGCGCCCTATGTCAGCCTGACCAACCACGTTCAGAGCGTTCTGTCGCTGGCGATGAACAAGGGGCGCTATGACGGTCTTGATGCCGACCAGCAGGCTGCGTTCGAGGCGGCTGTGGAATCGACGAACGCCTTCATCGCCGATCGTGTTCAGGAACTGCATCAGGAGACCATCGACACGATCACCGCCGATGGCGCCTATGTGATCCACCTGAACACAGAGGCCTTCGCCGACCGGTTGGCTGAAACCGGCGAGCAGCTTGCCGAGGAAGGGCTGTGGAGCCCCGGACTGCTGCAGGAGATCCGCGACCTTCGCAACTGAGGTCAGTCAGGCCTGTGCAATCGGGAATGGAGCTGTGGCGTTGATCGAGTCGGCGGACAGGCTGTTGGGGTGGGTATCGTGTGTCTATCTTTGGGGCGCGCAGTGCCTGCTTGCCGTGCTCGTCGTCGTCATCGGGGCGCAGGCCGTGCTTCGCTATGCGACGTCGTTGTCCATGGTCTGGGCCGGTGAGGTGGCGACGCTGTCCATGATCTGGATGGTCTTTCTCATGGCGGCGGTTCTCCACCGGCGCCGGCGCCACATCACCGTATCCGTCCTTTCCGACCGGCTCGAAGGCATCGCCGGAAGAATTGCCGAATCCCTCGTAAGTCTGGGCACGATTGTGCTGGTCGCTGTCATATGTGCCCAGATCGGGACGGTCTGGCCCTTTGTCGAGCGATTGACGACACCGGTTCTGGGCATCAGCCGGGGTGTCTTCCTGCTGGGGATCGCGGTTGGCCTGATAACGATCGCCCTGCAGGAACTGGTCAATCTGGGCCGGTCATTGCTCGGTCCGGGGCAGGTCGATCGTCGTTAGGCATCGGGATCGATGATCGCACCGGCCCGGGAGAGCCGGTCGCGCAGCGCGGAAATGTCGATGTCGCGCACCGCCGGATCGTTACCCGCGCCTGCGGCCATGGCGGCGGCGGTGCCGACGGCCTGGCCCATCGCCATGGCCAGCGGCATGACCCGCAACGCGCCATGGGCTTCCTGGGTGGCCGAAATGCCGCGCCCTGCCACCTGCAGATTGTCGAAATCGCGAACGATCAGCGCCCTCAACGGGACGCAATAGGCGTGATCGGCGCCGAACCCCTCGATCGTCAGCGCGCCGCTGTTGGCCTTGTGCAGATCGATCGGATAGGCCCCGCAGGCGATGGTGTCGTCGAAGCGGCGCGCCGACGCGAGATCTTCGACGGTAATCGTATGATCGGCGAGCGCACGACGGGTTTCGCGAATGCCCAGTTGCGGTGCGAACGCCGACAGGCGCGCATTTTCGCAGCCCGGAACCTTATCGATGATATAGCGCGCGGCGGCCAGCGCCTGCCGCCGCCCTTCGATCTCTGCTTGGCTCAGCGATCGGGCGTCGCTGCCGTCTACGGTCACGCGCGTGACGTTGAACCAGCCATGATCGCTGCCCGGCACGCGGCTGCAGTGCAGTGCCGGCCGCGCGAGCGCACCCTCCTCGAAACCGCGCCGGGCAAGTGCTCCCTTTTCTTCCAGTTCGATCGCGTCGAACCGATCAAAGTCGATTGGCCCAATGGCAAACATCAACGTTCCCGGCTGCAGCCTGTCCCGGTCGGCCCGAAGCATCGGCGCGCTGACGGCCTGCAGCAGGTCGAGATCGCCGGTGGCATCGATGAACTGCCGCGCGCGAATACTGATTTCACCGCTCTTGGTCAGGAAGCGTGCGCCGTAAACCCGTGCTCCGTGCGTCTCTGCACCGGCCTGCCAGGCATGAAAAAGCAGGTCGACACCGGCTTCGGCCACCAGCGAATCCAGGACGCATTTCAGAATTTCCGGATTGTACTGCACGCGATCCATGACATGGCCGGTCGACATGACGAAACGGCTGTGTCCGTGAGCGCCGTCATTGTCGATCAGTCGGGCAACGACCTCTTCGGCCAGCCCGGCGATGACGCGCCGTCCAGCTTCGGTTTCCCAGCCGACGAACTGCCCGACAGCCGCCGCGGTCGCAGCCCCGCCCAGAAAGCCGTTGCGTTCGACCAGTATTGTTTGCGACCCGCTGCGGGCGGCCGCGATAGCGGCGCAGGTGCCGGCCATTCCGCCGCCGACAATCAGAACGTCGGCTTCCAGTGATATCATGTGCTGCTCCGCCCGGTGATCGATCCGGCTATTTGTCGTGTCCAGACGACCATATCGACAGAAATCGGCTTCGTCATCAGGCCGTGCGCCGGCCCGGGAGACGACGCAACTGCTGTCCGTCAAATTTGCCGGACAGCAAGGCGAATTAGCATTCTGTTTGTACTTTGTGACGTAATAATTTCGAACACATGGATGTCGTCATATGATCTTCTGGAGAAAATAATGGTCGAATCAGTTTCGCGTTTCTGGGGCGCGATCGTCGGGGTTGCATTGGCCGGCGTCGCCGGTGGCATGACCGGGGCGCAGGCTTTCGCTCAGGACGTGTCAGGGGTGCCGATCTACGGACAAACAAACCTGAATGCTGCCTTTGCTGGCGACCCAAGGACCGTCGATCTTACGGCTGGCGGTACTGTGAATGTCCGCAACACGATCGGTGGATCCTGCACCGGCTATGTCGCCAATTCGCCGGATTATCGCGTCTACTATTCTGCTGGTGGTCTGCCTCTCAGCTTTTACGCCACGTCCAACACCGACACGACGCTCGTGGTCAACGCGCCGGACGGTCGGTGGTACTGCAATGACGACACGCGCGGCGTCGATCCGGCCGTCCGATTCAATCAGCCGCAATCCGGCCAATACGATATCTGGGTCGGAACCTTCGGTCAGATCTCCGCGTCGGCAAGACTTCATATTACCGAGCTTGAGCCCTTCGGCATGGAGTCGAGTGGCGGCGGATACGGGAACAGCGGCGGATCCGGTGGATATGGGGCCGGCGGGCTCGATCTGAGCGCTGCGCCGATTTATGGCAGCCTTTCGCTGCGCTCGGGCTTTGCCAACGATCCCCGGCGCCAGTCGCTGACGGCCGGTGGCGGCAACGACGCAAGTCGCCTGGGGTATGGCCCCGGTTGCATCGGCTACGTGGCGACGGCACCTGATTTTCAGGTTGATTACAGTGCGGGTATGATGCCGCTCAGTTTCTATGTCACGTCCAATACCGATACGACGTTGCTGGTCAATGCCCCGAACGGCCGGTGGTACTGCAACGACGACTATCGCGGCGTCGATCCGGCCGTGCAATTCGACCAGCCGATGTCCGGCCGGTACGATATCTGGGTCGGAACATTCAACAACAGTTCCGCGCCGGCGACGCTCCACGTTTCCGAGTTCAGCCCCTTTTAACGTCGGCCGAAAACGGTTTCAGGCGGCGTATCCGTTCTCCCGGCCCGAAGGCCGGGAGGACGTGATTTGCTACCAGCGATAGGCGACGGCGAGCCGCCCGGTGTGGCCGGTCTCGTCCTCGCCGAACGATCCCTCGTAAGCGGCGCGCAGCGCCACGCTGCTGCCGGCGTTCAGGGCCTGCTCCCAGGACAGCCCGGCGTTCAGTTCAAGGCTGTGCCGGGTGTCGTTGTCGGGACGAAGCGTAAAACCGTTGCCCGACGTGTCGCCGGCCAGCGCGGCCCGGGTCGAACCGCCCGATTGCGCCGTCATGCCCCAGCCCGCGCCGCCGAACAGGGAGAGCGCGGTCTCTGCGTCGTCGATCACGGAGAAGGCTGTTTCGATTCCGAGGTTCGTCTGCCAGACGGTCTGGTTCTGGCTGCCATAGGTCATGACCAGCGGTGTGTCGCCGCGCTCGGTATAGCTGGATTGCCGGGCCCAGCTATGGGTGGCCTGCACCGTGGGGGCAATTTCCCATTGCTCGGTCACGTCGAAGCGATAGCGGCCGCCGGCGGAAATCGAAATCTCCTCGCTTTGGTTGGTGCCCTCGACGATCTCGTTGGTTACGCCAACGATGGTGCGGCTGTTTTCGTTGCGCCCGAAACCGGCGATCACGCTGGCGTTCAGGCTGACCGGACCTTCGAACCAGGCGGCATACAGGCCAGTAGACGTGGTGTCGGTATCGACTTCGGCGGCCGCTGCGTCGCCGCCCTCCACGACGCTTCTGCCGATGCCGAAGAAGACCCCGGCAAGTAGGTTCTCACTGACCCGGTAGTCGACACCGACCAGACCGCCGTGCAGGTCGTAGTCGAAGGACGGGCCGTCGCCCCGGCCGATATAGCCTTCGGCCCAGGAACTGATCTGCCCGACCGACGAGCCGTCCTGGAACGACAGGGTGGATGCCAGCGCGGCTAGGTCGCCCGTATCGCGACCGTCGAAGCCGACCGAGGCGTCACCGATGCGGGCGTCTGCCAGGCTTGGCGATCCATCGTTGCGGCCAATATCGGCCATCGCGAACTGAACGCGCTCGCCCGCCAGCGTCGCGGTGGTGGTGCCGGTGGATGTGCTGGCGCCGCCGGCGCGGTTGAGGCGGCTGCCCAGCGTTGCCAATGTCGAACGCGTCATCTGGCGGTTCGACGTCTGCAGCCCGGCCCGGCTGGTGTTCGAACTCATGCTTTCCACGAAGACGCGGCGTTCGTCTTCGCTCAGCGCGGCAAAGGGCACCAGCGCGGCAAAGATGTCGCCGTCGCGGTCTGTGATTTCGACAATCTGGTCGAAATAGGCACCGCCCGGCTGCTGCGGCTGGTCGGTGACAGGCTTCTCGAACAGGCCGGTCAAAATCTGTTCGATTTCCTCTTCGACTTCTTCCTGTTCGCCGACCAGCACCCCGCCGGGGCCGTAGACAAAAAAGCCGAACGGGAAGGGAAGGTCCTTGTCACGGCTAAAGGTGGAGATGACGACGTGATATTGCTCGCCTTCTTCCAGATCGGCGCCGACGATCGGGCACCGCTGGGGCAGTGGGGTATCACCTTCGCTGCAAGTTACGACCGTTATTCCGTCTGGAACGTCGCCATCCCACGTCGAACCAGCGGTCTCGTGACTTGTATTATCGTCATTGAATGCAACAAAATTCTGGGCCGGATTGGCCGGGTCGAAACTTCCTTTGTATACGATAAGCACAGTGTCGACAGGCGCCTCGGTTTGTCCGAATATGTAGTTTCCCGAAACGGAAGGTGTGAAGAATTCTGTGACATAGTTAAATGTATTGCTTCCGGATTCAAATTCTTTGTCCCCGGAATCAAATTGCCCGAAATTGTTTTTGCTGAGGCTGCTAAAGTTGGTCGAGAATTCATTCATGGAGCTGTTGTCCGCATTCAGCTCGAAATTCGTCGTCTCCTGAGCAAGGGCCGGAGTGCCGTTCAAGGCGACTAGCGCGACCGAGGCAAAGAGCCCCAGCTTGACCAGCGAACCACGGTCGCGCCCTGGTACATGACCTTTCGCGGCCGACGGACGATCCTGACTCATTGTTGAATTCCTTTGTTTGCTGGATGGCGTGAGGGCGTTGTCTCGATGGACCCATCGCCGGTCGTTGGGCGTCGATGACTTGTACGCTGGTAGAAAGTAGAAAGTAGAAAGTGATGCGGTTGGGTTGGGCGCAAGGCCCCGAATTTCCCGCATACAGGCTAAAAAATGATTAATAGCATTCGAGTCAAAGCTTTTCCTGAGCTGCGGCGAATGCGCTTCGCGGTTGCAATGTCGGGCGGGTGCCGGATACTGAGATCGGAGCGATATCGACGCTTCCCGACCCGCAGCGATGGGAATTCCCGAGCATGTCGCGCGCCAACCGTCTCTTCGATCTGCTGCAGGCGCTGCGACGGCGCCGGCGTCCGGTCAGCGGTGCCGAACTGGCCCGTGAAACCGGCGTCTCGTTGCGAACGCTCTATCGGGACATCGCGGCGTTGCAGGCGATCGGTGCGGAGATCAGCGGCGAGCCGGGGGTCGGCTATGTGCTGAAACCCGGCTTCATGTTGCCGCCGCTGATGCTGTCCCCGGACGAGATCGAGGCGCTGGCGCTTGGCGCCGCATGGGTGTCCCGGCGAACGGACACCGATCTGGCCGATGCCGCCCGTGACGCCATGACCAAGATCGCCGCCGTGCTGCCGGACGATCTTCGCCAACGGCTGGATGAGACCGCGTTGCTGGTGCCGCCGGGCCATTCGCTCTCGTCGGGCATCGACCTTGGGCTGCTGCGTCGTGCCGTGCGGTACGAGCGGAAGTTGCGGATCGACTATTGCGACCAGTGGGGCCGCACAACAAAGCGGACGATCTGGCCTTTCGCGCTGTCATTCTTCGAGTCGGCGCGAACGGTCGTTGGATGGTGCGAATTGCGGCAGGATTTCCGCTATTTCCGCGCCGATCGTATTCGCGACGCCGTGGTTTCGGCCGAACGATACCCGCGCCGCCGGCATACGCTGTTGAAGGAATGGCAATGCACCATGCTGCCAGAATCTGACAGTGCGGCGGCGCATTGTTCGGTGGTTGCACCAAGCCACAGGGAGGCCCCGATGGGCGCAGAGATCGTTTTTTATACCAACCCATGGTCGCGCGGCGGCATCGTCCACTGGATGCTGGAGGAAGTCGGCGCTCCCTATCGAACCGAGGTGCTGGAATACGGCACGACCATGAAGGCGCCGGACTATCTGGCGATCAACCCGATGGGCAAGGTGCCGGCCATCAAGCACGGCGACGTCGTGGTGACGGAAGCCGCGGCGATCTGCGCCTATCTCGCCGACGCGTTTCCTGACGCCGGGTTGGCCCCGCCACTGGATCGGCGCGGCGCCTATTACCGCTGGATGTTTTTCGCCGCCGGGCCGCTGGAAGCGGCCCTGAGCGATCAGAGCCTCGGCGTCACGCCGACGAAGGAACAGGAAATGCGAGTGGGCTACGGCTCGGTGCCCGCTGTCGTCAACACACTGGCACAGGCCGTCTCAGGCCGTCGTTTCATTGCCGGCGACAGTTTCAGTGCGGCCGATGTCTATGTCGGCGCGCAGATCGGCTGGGGCATGCGCTTTGGCACGCTTGAGAAGCGCCCGGAATTCGAGAGTTACTGGGCCGGGCTGGCGGACCGCCCCGCCCACCGCCGGATGGAGAGCCACGTTGAAGCGGCGACGGCGGAGCGGATGGGCGCAGCTCCGGATTCCTCATAAGCGCCGGTCCTGAGAGCTTGAGTTCCCGGCCAGTCCCCGGCCAGCCCCCGCTCAAGGCGGGGGCGATCCGGAGAAGTGGCGCCGCCGATCTGGCGTTGCGGACCCGCCCGTGTTCCTCTGGCCCAGTCCCCCGGGCCTGAGCGGGGCGGCTTACCGTGCCAATGTAATGATGATGGCCATCACCATGGTGCCGGCGCCGAGCGAGATCGGGATCAGCGCCACCTGTATCAAGGCGGCGACACCGGACATGTGCCCGGTGAGCGTGTCGATCCCCGCCCGCATGAAGTCGGCGAAACTGCCGCCTCGGTTGTCGTTGTCGACCCGGTTCAGTCCCATCAGCGCCGCGGCAAGGCCATAGAATACGATGATGAACAAGGTGCTGACGGCGACCACAAAGGCGGCCTGGGAATCCGTCCCGAAAACCGCCCAACAGGATGCGATCAGCCAGACCCACCCCGCCACCGAGATAGCGTAGACGCCGGGATGCATCCCATTCAGCCCCGCCGGTTTCCTCGCGGTGTCCAATTGCCGTTCGGCGACCCAGGTGGGGGCCGAAACGACCATCGACCGTTCCAGATGCGTATCGACATACATGGCGCCCTCCAAACATGGAAAATAAATACATGTTTAAGGTCACCCTTTTCGCACCGGAATGCAAGACGCAAAGTTTCGGTTCGCCTCAACGTTCCGGCAACATGAGTTGGGGGCCGCCGTGCCCCGGCGGTGAAAGGCAAAAGCCGTTCTGAGTGGTTCGACCAGCCTCCCGGGCTTTCTGGCCGGATCAGGGAGCTTGCACAAATCCACGCCAGCGACCAGGTTTGTCTCATGGCAAAGCTCAGTGCCCTTTGGCGGGGCGACCTTCCTCTCAATGAAGCCTTCTGGACGTGGGCTATCGCCATCGGCCTGATCGTCAACGTCATCACCACAATGCTGTTTCTGGCGATGATCATGCTCGACCAGCCGTGGGGGGCGCTGCTTCTCGGCTATGTGTTGTCGGTGCCTTACAACATCCTGGCTGTCGTCGGGGTCTGGCGCTCGGCGGCACGCTATCAGGGGCCGAGCCTCCACGCGGACCTGGCGCGTGGCGCCAGCCTTGTTCTCATGACCGTCATGAGCCTTGCGTGATCGCGCTCATGCGGTGCCGCCGATCAGGCGGCGCGGACGCGTCCGACAAACTCCGCAACGCCCTTCTGAAGCCGGCCTGCGGTTTCGCCCAGCTCCCGCGCGCTGGCCAGAACCTGATTGGCAGCGGCACCGTCTTCGCCGGCGGCCTGACTGACCTCGGTAATCGCGCTCGACACTTCACCGGTGCCGTTGGCGGCCTCCTGGATGTTGCGGGTGATTTCGCCCGTCGCGGAGTCCTGCTCTTCGACGGCGGCGGCAATCGAGTTCGATATCTCGCGGCTTTCAGTGATCGTCCGGTTGATCCGCTCGATCACCGTGACGGTTTCCTGCGTCACGCCCTGCATGCCATGGATCTGTTCGGAGATGTTCTCCGTCGCCTTGGCCGTCTGATTGGCCACGAACTTACCTTTAGGCGCGGTTCGCCAATCGGGTCACCGGGAACTCACTTGTGTCGGGGCGCGAGAATGTCATGCGCGGGCTCGAAGATGCACACCAGATTTTTTAAATGGGACTTCACATTGGCGATACCGCCCCGGACTTCACCACCGACACATCGACCGGCAGGATCACCTTTCACGACTGGATCGGCTCGGCCTGGGTCTTTTTCTTTAGCCACCCCGGCGATTTCACGCCCGTTTGCACAACCGAGATCGGGCGGACGGCGCAGTTGGCCGATGAATTTGCAAAGCGCAACGTCAAGCCGCTGGGCCTGTCGACAGACGGTGTCGAGGATCACCTAAAGTGGATCGAGGATGTCGACGATACCCAGCATACCACGCTGACCTATCCGATGAACGTGGGCCGGAATTTCAACGAAATCCTGCGGGTGATCGACGCAGTGCAGCTGGCCGACGTGAAAAAGATAGCCACCCCTGCCGACTGGGAAAAGGGCGGCGAAGTGATCATTCCAACGTCAATCGACACCGCCGCTGCCAAGGTGCAATTCCCGCAGGGCTGGACGGAAATTCGCCCTTATCTTCGCACGACACGGGTCTGAGATGTTTGGGTGGGCATGACTCTCGCGCGATTGTTGCGAAGATGCTGCGGGTCGGAGCGCAGTGAATGAGTGGTCTGCTCTCATTGCTCGACGACGTGGCGGCCCTCGCCAAGCTTGCGGCCGTGCACGTCGACGATGTCGCGTCGCAGGCCTCCCGGGCCGGCGTCAAAATTACCGGATCGGTTATCGATGACGCCGCGAAGGCCGGAACGAAATCGCTTGGCGTCGTCATCGATGACGCTGCCGTTTCGCCGAAATACGTCCAGAACCTGCCCGCTGCGCGGGAACTTCCGATGGTCTGGAAGATTGCACGCGGGTGAAGGCAGCGGTGCCGGACGGCCCGGACCGGATGAACTTGTTGCTGGGGCTGATCCTGCGCAAGTGGATGACCGTGCGCGGTTTCATCGTCTTCGATGACTTCGGCCACCTGTACCCCGAGTTTGCAAAGCAGATGGGCGCGTGGGTCAATGAAGGTAAGGTCCAGTACCGCGAGGCAATGATCGAGGGCCTGGAACTTGCCCCGGCGGCATTCGTTGGATTGCTGAAAGGCGAAGCTATCGGCAAACGTGTCGTCAAGCTGAGCGTCTGAAACACAAACAAATCGGAAGGCTGCACCTTCATGAAAATCCTCATGGTTCTCACGTCGCACGACAAACTCGGTGACACGGGCAAGAAGACCGGCTTCTGGCTGGAGGAGTTTGCCGCGCCCTATTATGTCTTCAAAGACGCAGGCGCCGAGGTCATTCTTGCCTCACCCAAGGGCGGGCAGCCCCCGCTGGACCCCACCAGCGACGCGGACGACGCCCAGACCGAGGCTACGAAACGCTTCAAGGACGACAAGGCGGCCCAGAGCGATCTGGCACATACGGCAGTTCTTTCCACGATATCGGCGGATGGGTTCGATGCGATCTTCTATCCTGGCGGTCATGGCCCCCTTTGGGATCTGGCCGAAGACGCCGACAGCATCAAGTTGATCCAAACTTTCGCCGCCAACGATCGCCCGATCGGCGCGGTTTGCCACGCACCTGCGGCATTCAAGCACCCCAAAGGCCCAGACGGCAAACCACTGGTTTCGGGCAAGACCGTAACCGGGTTTGCCAATTCCGAAGAGGAAGGTGTCAGCCTTACCAAGGTGGTGCCTTTTCTGGTCGAGGACATGTTGAAGGCAAACGGCGGCAATTACGAAAAGGGCACCGATTGGGCGTCTTTCGTGGTGACTGACGGCAAGCTGGTCACAGGCCAGAACCCGGCGTCCTCGGAAGATGCTGCGCGCGAACTGCTGCGCCTGCTTTGACGTGACTGTCGGGCCATCGAAGCGGCGACGGCGGAGCGGATAGGGGCAGAAAGCCAGTCCTGAGCCCCGGTTCCTCCAAAGTTCCCCGGTCAGCCTCCTGGGGTATTCACGCATCGATATCGATACAGTGCGATGGATTGGGTTGTTTGGAGGAATTCCCCTGCCCCGGACGCAAAGCAGCATGAAATCCTGCTTTGCAGAGCCGGGGACCACACTATCAACGCTCTCGCGGAGCGTGTAGGCCCCGGATTACGCTTCGCGACTCCGGGGATGAGATAGGGGGCGACGAAGAGGGAGGGAGGCGCTGCGCTTACGATCTGTGACTCGCGCAGTGTCAGCCTCCCGTCAGTCCGTCGGTCTTGCGGGGTCTTGCCACGATGAGGCGCGGCACGCTATCAGGGGGCCGAGCCTCCACGCGGACCTGGCGCGTGGCGCCAGCCTTGTTCTCATGACCGTCATGAGCCTTGCGTGATCGCGCTCATGCGGTGCCGCCGATCAGGCGGCGCGGACGCGTCCGACAAACTCCGCAACGCCCTTCTGAAGCCGGCCTGCGGTTTCGCCCAGCTCCCGCGCGCTGGCCAGAACCTGATTGGCGGCGGCACCGCCTTCGCCGGCGGCCTGACTGACCTCGGTAATCGCGCTCGACACTTCACCGGTGCCGTTGGCGGCCTCCTGGATGTTGCGGGTGATTTCGCCCGTCGCGGAGTCCTGTTCCTCGACCGCGGCCGCGATCGAGTTCGAAATCTCGCGGCTTTCGGTGATCATCTGGTTGATCCGTTCGATCACCTTGACGGTATCCTGCGTCACGCCTTGCATGCCGTTGATCTGTTCGGAAATATTCTCCGTCGCCTTGGCCGTTTGATTGGCCAGATTCTTGACTTCCGACGCGACGACCGCAAAGCCCTTACCCGCTTCGCCGGCGCGGGCCGCCTCGATCGTGGCGTTGAGGGCGAGAAGGTTGGTCTGTGCAGCGATATCCTGGATCAGTTGCACGACCTGCCCGATCCGATTGGCGGCTTCGGCCAGGGATTTAACGGTCACACCGGCTTCCTCGGCGCCGGAAACAGCATTATCGGCGGAACGGGCGGAACTGGCGACCTGCTGGCTGATCTCGCGGATGGAAGCCGCCATTTCCTCGGTAGCGCTTGCCACCGTCTGCACATTCGACGAGGCCTGAAGGGCCGCGGCCGAGACCGTCGTTGCCTGGGACGATGTTTCCTCGGCGGACGAGGTCATGGTCTGGGCGGCCGCTTCGAGTTCCTGCACCGCGGAAGCGATCATCTGAACGAGTTCGCCGACGGAGTCTTCGAAGCTGTCGGCCATTTCGTTCATCGCCCGCTTCTGTTCCTTTTCGGCCCGCATTTTCAGTTCGGCCGCTTCCTGCTCCAATTCGCGGGCGCGGATAAGGTTTTCCTTGAACACCTGAACGGCGTCGGCCATCGACCCGATTTCGTCGCGCCGCCCGATCGCCGGCACCTCGGCGGATGCATCGCCGCCGGCCAGACGCTTCATGGTGGCCGTCATCGATCCGATCGGCCCCGTGATGGCGCGGGTTATGAGCCATGCGATGCCAGCTCCGGCGGCGAGCGCGATCGCAGCGAAAATCAGCGATGCCTGCTCGGCGTCGACGGCGCCGGCTTCGGCCGATGCGGCTACTTCTTGTTGCAGCGTGCTGGCGCCATCAAGTGTGGCGGCGGATAGTTGGAACATTTCCGCACTTGTCTCCGACAATTGGTCTTGCAGCAGATCCAGTTCAGCGTTGATGCCGGCGATTTCTTCGAAGCCGGCCGCATAGACGGGCAAGCCGTCCGCGAATCGGTCAAGGCGAGACTGTTGAGCCTCATTGAACGGCAGTTGCTGCATCGCCGCCACGTCATCGGCGATATGCGGGAGTTCCTCAATGACTTCGTCGCGATCGGCCGGAGAAAGTTCCGCCAGATATCGGGCGGCGACGGTCCGGATCAACAGAAATTCGGAGTTCAATTTGGCGGCGGGAACGTACGTTTCCAGCGATTCTTCGGCCTCCGCATTCTGCACATCGGTTGCTGTTTGACGCAGTTCGGCGCCCAGATTGTTGACAATGCGGGTGATAAGGTCGCTGCGCTCGTCGATCAGCATGGAAACGCGGGAAAATTGATCCGCATAGTCAGTCCCAAGCGCCAGAATTTCATCGATGGCCTGCTGACTCTCTTCAAGTGTGGACCTTACGCGCGCGGCCTGAAACTGTTCGTCAGCCTGATCGATTGCCGTTTGAAACGCCGCCCTGCTGTCTTCTTCGGCGTAGGCCAGAAAGTGGTTGGCAGCGATGCCGGCGCGCAGCAACGCGCGTTCACCACTGGCGACATCGGTTTGTAGCGCCGACTGATTGGCGTACTGCGAGAGAGTGTCCTGAGCTTCGCGGCTATTGAGCAAGGACATACCGGCAAGACCGATTAGCAAGACGAGGACGATGGCGAAGCCACTGAAGATCTTGGTTCCCGTTTTAAGGTTGGCAAAAAGCGACGCGCGGCGTGGGCTGTCGGCGGGCATGGCAATGATCCTGGGCCGGAGGTTGGACACTATGCCATACTCACGTATATTCGTTGCTTAGGTGTTAATCCTGCCGGCCGACCCCGCTATTCTTGAAAGGCTGGAATCCGGCGATTCCCGGTCATTAGAAGAAGTCAGGAGATTTAGTCGCTGCAGCCATGCGATTTCTGGAAGTCGCCGGATTGTTGACGTCATCGCACTTGGCGCATTGTGCCGGTATGCTGGTCGATGCCAAGGCGCTGGACGAGCGATCCGTCCACTGTCTCGATGTCGGCGATGATCTCGCCGGTGTCGGTTTCCTCCAGCGCGCCAAGGGCGAGCCGGGGATTGCCGTGCCGATCGATCAGGCTTTCCAGCATATCTTCCACGTCTTCCACCTCCAGCGGTTCGGGAAGGGCCGGCCCGCCGAGACCGTATAGAAGGCCCGGCGCAAAATGCGTCAAGGCAGGCGGCCTCATCATTGCCCCGCCGGACATGTGTTGACCCATCATCCAGTCACTGTCGTGCCGCCAGTTCCGATCCCGATCCCGATCCCGGTCCCCGTCGCGTTCCCCATTGCGCCCGGCGCCGCTTTCCGGCCCCCGTTCACGCCCGGACTCGGCCATACGTTCGGTCATGCGCCGGAGCCTGTCGACGTCGACATCCTCGATCCTGCCAAGCAACGGTTCGATCCGGTCCATCTGCTCCTGCATGCGGCGAATCCGGTCGATATCCAGTTCCTGCATGGCTTGGTGAACTTCCCGCATCCGCTCGACGTCGATATCGCGCATCAGCCGGTGTACGTCGCGAATCTGTGAGGGGTCGAGCCCCTCGATCATTTCGCGCATCTCACCCATCATGTCGGGCGCCATGCCTTCCAGCGACTGCATCATGCCGGAAATGCCACCCTCGGTATCCTCCCCGGTTTCCGGCGTCTGGGCAAATACGGGTCCGCCGACCAGCAGGGTGGCCAGCGAAAGTGTGACCACGAGTTTGTGTTTCATATCCTGTCTCCCGGATTGCGCGGATCAATGTCGCGTCCAGGGATAAGATTTGCGGGGCGGCGAATGTTCCCTGGGGGACGGAATCCGCGGGTCCTCAGCGGCCCCGATACTGCTGCAGGCCCGAGAGATCGGAGAAGCGGTCGATCGAATAGCAGAAATCGCGCAGACTTCGGGACTGGTGGTCGGTCCAGCCGCCGAACGATGTGTTGGCGAAGAATTTGGCTTGGAGTTCGTCTTCGCTGATCGGGTCGTGCATGCCGCCGCGAAGATTGTTGCGCCTGATCTCGATTTCGCCGCCGCCCTTCAGTCTGGCGCAAAGGTGGCCGGTAAAGCGCTGGGGATAGGGGTTTCCGGGATCGATGAAATAGGAGATTTTCCGCATCAGCGCCCTGATATCCTCGTTCTGGACCTTCTGGTCAGTGAACTGGGCCAGTCCGGCGGCGCGGTCGAAGAAGCCGACGGCCATACAATAGGGCGCGCTGAATTTTGCAAAATAGGCCGACGGGGGATTCTGCTTTTCCGCAAGCGGTTCCCAAAGCCTGTGAACCGTTCCTTCGCCGACGCCGCATGTGATGGAGTCGATGTTGCTCGGGTCGATGCCTTTCGATCCCAGTTCGATCGCGCAGTCGATATAGGGCTGGGTCATGGTTCCGCAGGCATAGGTCTTGAAGCCGATGGTCGGGAGGTGCCAGTGCTCGCCCAGGCTGTCGAGCAGTGGCCGGTAGTTGGGCGCGATGCCGGGAGCGAACGCGTTGTAAAGGCCATGGGTGCCTTCAAGGACCGTCGCCGGCCCGACGAATCCGCCTTTCGCCATCAGCGCCGCGCGCAGTCCGGATTGGGCGGACCAGCCGACATGCATGCGTTTGGTCCAGCTGCCGTCCGCCAGATACTCGATTATGCCGGACGCCATGCTGCCGGCGATCCCCATCGCCCACATGATCTGGCGGCTGTCGAGACGCAGTGCCCGGCCGACCCCGGCCGCAGCCGCCAATGCGCCAAGGACGGCCGTCGGATGGAAGCCGGCCTTGTGGATCGCCTTTGGTGCCACGAGGCTGAGACGGCATTGTATCTCGATCCCGGCGACCAGACCGGCGGTGACGTCGGTGCCGCTGAGCTGAAATCGCTCGCCGGCCGCCAGCACCGCTGGCGCGACGACAGAGCCTGAATGAACGGGGCCGCCCTCGAAGGTGTCGTCGAAATCCTCGCCATGGGCGGCCGTTCCATTGGTCAGCGCGGCACCATAGGCATCGGTGCCGCCGGCGTGGCCGAGAACGGTGCACGGACCCGGCTCAGCCGTGGCCAGCGTGGCAGCAACATACTCCGTGTTCCGGGCCGATATGCACAGCCCGGCGACGTCCAGCAGGATCATCCGGGCATAGTTGAGAACATGAGGGGGCAGGCGATCAACGTCGACCGCCACCGTCCAATCGGCAAGCTGGCTGCTGATCGATGCCGCCATCTGGTCGGTGTGCTTGGTCATGACGGCATTCCCCTGTTGTTTGCTTTGCGGTGTTGTCGAACGGCCTGAACGATCGACAGCACCATGAACACGGCGGCAATCGTCAGAAACGCCGCGGCAATCGGATCGGTGAAGAAGATCGCGTGGTCGCCGCGCGATATGACGAGCGACCGGCGGTAGTTCGCTTCGATGAGATAGCCGAGCACGAGGCCCAGAACCGTCGGCAATACCGGAACGCCGAAATAGCGCATGCCAAACCCCAGCACACCGGCGCCGAGGACGATGGACATGTCGAAAATGCTGTTGTTGATCGAATACGACCCGGAAAAGACCAGAACCAGGATGAACGAGATCAGATATGGCTTGGGCTGATTGACGAGCAGTACGCAAAGCTTGAGCGTCGCAAAGGCAATAAACGGTAGTGCGATGCAGGCCATCAACATGCCGGTGAACAGGCTGTAGAGAAGGTCCGGGTTTCGTCCGAACAGGGCCGGGCCGGGGGCGAGGCCGTGGATGAGGAATCCGCCGAGCAGAACGGCGGCCGATGTCGATGCCGGTATTCCGAAACTGAGAAGCGGAATCATGCTGACGCTTGCGTCGCAATTGTTCGCGCTTTCCGGCGCTGCGACGCCCTCCGGCGCGCCGTTGCCGAACGAGGCCTTGTCGCGGGCGAACCGCTTGGACTCGTTATAGGCAAGGAACGACGAGACCGTTCCGCCCGCACCCGGCATCAGGCCGCAGAAGCTGCCGATGCCGACGCCGATCATGTTGGCCCGGAACAGTCCCTTCTGGATCGCCCATGTCGGCAGCTTGAGTTTCGTCCGGGTCGCCGAAATCTTCTCCCAGACCGGAATCGAGAGCTGTTCGAACAGTTCGCTGACCGCAAACAGCCCGACCATCACGAGTACGAAAGGAACGCCCGACAGCAGTTCCGGATAGCCGAACGCGAACCGGACGACGCCGGAAACGGGGTCGGTGCCGATCGTGGCGATCATCAGCCCGATCAGGGCCGCTATGATCCCTTTCAGCAGCGATTTTTCCGAAAGTGACGCGATGACGCTCAAACCCAGTATGCCCAGCGCGAAATAGGCCGGAGGCCGGAAGGCCAGTGCGACTCGCGACAGCGGTTCGGTCAGGAAGATGACGAGCAGCAGACCGAATACCGCGCCGATCACGCTCGCGACCAGGGCAATTCCAAGCGCCTCTCCGCCTTTGCCGCGGCGCTGCATTTCGTACCCTTCGATCAGGGTCGCCGCAGCTGCGCTCGTGCCCGGCGTGCGAATGAGTATGGCCGGGATCGAGCCCCCGTACTCTGCGGCGATATAGGTGGCCGTCAGCAGGATCAACGCCGAAGCCGGATCCATGGTATAGGTGAATGGCAGAAGCAGCGCCATGGCGATCGGCGGAGAAATGCCGGGCATCGCGCCACCGAAGATGCCCCAGGTGACACCGATGATGACGACCACGATGATCGTCGGCGTGGTCAGGACATCGAGTGCGACCAGAATTGCATCCAAAGTGGGCCCCGTTCCTGAGGGTGATTGATTTGTCGATCGCCCGTGACGTGCGGCGTTCGTTCAGAAGATCCGGCCGGGAAGGCCGCTCGGCAGTGGCACGTCCATGGCCCAGACGAACAGGACCCAGAACGCGCAGGCGCCCAAGCCGGCGACGAGAAATACGCGCCCGCTGAGGCGCATGCCCTGGTACCGGATGGCGACCGTCATCAGAAGGAACACCGAAATCAGGTAGCCGAGATGGGGCAACAGCAGCAGGAAAGCCACAGCGATTGCCAGGAATCCCGCGGCTCGTGCCGCGGTCCGCCCCGGGGTTGCCCAGATGTCGGGCGCCTCGCCCTCGATCTGCGCAGTCGCGTCAATAGCTCGGGTCGGCGAACTGCGGCGCGACATGAAGGACAGGGCCGATTGCGCCATCAGCAGAATCGAGGCGCCGAACAGGGTCCAGCCGATCAGCCGGGGAAACCCCGCCGTCCCGACAGGGCCGTCGAGGCGGCTGCTGGGCAGGTCCTGCGCGGCGATCAGAAAGGCGATTGAGAGCGCCAGGGTCATTACGCCCAGAAAGAAATTCCTGTTCATGTGATACCCCGTCGCTCCCATCGCCCGCCGTCTGTGCTCCCTTGGTGGTTATTCCTGGATTATTCCAACCGATATCATGAAATCTTCCGTGCTGGCCGCGAAATCATCGATGAAAGGCCTGAACTCTTCGTTCGAGAGATAGGCCGGCTCAAGACTTGCCGCAGTATACATCTCGCGATATTCCGGATGTTCGAGCAATTGTTGAATGGCCGATTCCCATGCGGCAATCACGTCGTCCGGCAGCCCGGCAGGACCGGCGAGGCCGCGGTACTTTTCGACCACCACATCGATGCCCAGTTCGCGCGCCGTTGGCAGATCGGGATTCTCCGCCAGCCGCTCCTGCGTCAGGACCGCCAGCAGCTTGACCTCTTCGGCTTCCAGCTGTGATCTCAGTTCCAGAACTTCGCCGACGGCGATGTCCGCCGTGCCATTCAGGACGCTGAGGATGGTTTCGCCGCCGCCTTCGCCCGTCAATATGGCCGCATCGACGCCGGTCTCCTGTTTCAGCTGCTCCATGGCCATCCGGCCCAGAGCGCCCGCGGCGCCAGCGGCCCAGACCATGTCCTCTTCCTGGGCGGCGCTGACGGCGTCTTCCAGTGTCTCGTACGGGGCATCGGCCCGGGCGAAAATGACCTGAGGGTCATAGAAGACGTTAACAATCGGGTCCAGGTCGGTATAGTTGGGGTCGAGGTCGCTCAGAAATGATGTGAAGATATAGGTCGGGTTGCTGGCATAGATGACCGAACCGTCGGCGGGCGCCTCGGCCATATAGGCGATCGCGGCGCCGCCGCTGCCGCCGACGACGTTCTCGACCACGAACTCGACGCCCATGATTTCCGAAAGGGGTCCGATCATGTCGCGAAGGAAGACGTCGCCGCCGCCACCGGCGCTCGAATGCGTGACCAGCGTCACGAGATCATGGGGATAGTCGATCCCTGCGTCAGCATAGGCGACCGTGCTGGATCCGAGCATCAGGGCAGCGGTGATGGCGGCGTGCGCATAGCGGCCGCCGACGAGCGAATGAACCATTTCTTCCTCCCTTGGTAGTATCCGCAGCGTTTCGTATTCAGCTTGTTTTGCCCGCTACGGATCTTTCGCCCGAGTCTCATGACTGGGAAGATTCAGGTTAAGTGAATAATATTCGTTCGTCTATGGAGCGAAGTGGCAATTCAGGTTTCGCAGGTTTAGATATCTCCTTACGATGCACTGAATTTTTCGTTTAATTTCGTTCTTTTGTGTGACGGGCGCAGGCGATTCTGCGAGACTTCAGCGGGCGAAACGAAAACGCGAGGCGATCGAATATGACACTTGCCAACCCCGCCGACGCCCTGGCCCGCCATGTC
Organism: Fodinicurvata sp. EGI_FJ10296; assembly: GCF_040712075.1. Classification (NCBI taxonomy): domain Bacteria; kingdom Pseudomonadati; phylum Pseudomonadota; class Alphaproteobacteria; order Rhodospirillales; family Rhodovibrionaceae; genus Fodinicurvata; species Fodinicurvata sp. EGI_FJ10296. Next base: position 502,888 of record NZ_JBFCVL010000003.1, on the reverse strand, counting down.
GCCCGAACCGATCCGGAATCGATTCCGGCCGACGCCGTTTCCAAAACCAGAACCTTCCTGCTCGATACCCTGGGCGCCGGCATTGCCGGAACATCCGCAGCGGGCGTTGATGACGTCATCAAGGCGGCATCGGTGTGGGGGCAGGGCGGCGCGGCCCAGGTCTGGCATACTGGCACCATGCTTCCGGCTCCGTCGGCGGCGATCGTGAATGCGTATCTGATCCACTGTCAGGAATTCGACTGCGTGCACGAGGACGCCGTGGTTCATCCCATGGCGTCGATCGCGGCGGCGACGCTGTCGCGTTGCCAGGAACTCAGCGCCGCCGGCAAGCCGGTCGATGGCCGAACCCTGATCGCCGCGCTGGCGGTCGGGGTGGATGTCGCCACGGTGATCGGTATGGCCGTCGAAGCACCCGTGCGCTTTTATCGCCCGGCAACAGCGGGCGGGTTCGGCGCCACGGCCGCTGTTGCCCGGATCGAAGGGCTGGACGAAGATAGGGTCGCCAGCGCGCTCGGCAATGCCTATGGCCAGACATCGGGAACGCTGCAACCCCATCTGGAGGGGTCGATGCTGGTCGGATTGCAGATCGGATTCAACGCCCGCGCAGCGTTGACAGCCGTGGATCTGGCCAAAGCCGGGGTCGAGGGGCCGCGCGACTTCCTGATCGGGCGGTATGGCTACTTCGAACTATATGAACAGGGTCTCTACGATCTTGCACCGATCTCGCAACTGGGCACACGCTGGCAGATTACGCGGCTTTCGCAGAAGCCTTATCCGACCGGACGCCTGACCCACGGTGTGGTCGACGGGTTGGCCCGGCTGATGGCCGAGCACGGGTTTGACGCCGACGCCGTGGAAGCCGTCACGGTCGAGGCCCCGCCCCTGATCTGTCGGCTGGTCGGGCGGCCGGCCATAGCGCAGCCCTCAACAACCTATGCCAAGCTGTGCCTGGCCTTTGTCGCTGGCGTCTTTCTGGCGCGGGGGCGCGTCGACGTTCCAGATTTCATGGGGCCGGAAATGCTGAGCGATCCCCGCGTCCACCATTTCGCCGGAATGGTCAGCGTGGTGCAGGACACCAATGCCGACGAGAACGCGCTGAACCCGCAGACAGTGCGCGTGAGGCTGACCGGCGGGCAGGAGCACGCGATCACGCTGCCGGTGGTGTTCGGGCATCCGGAGGCGCCGCTTTCGCCGGAACAGCAGCGCGACAAGTTCCGGCGCTGCTGTTCCTTTGGCCGTCATCCGCTGCCCGAAGAGCCGGTGGCGCGGCTGATCGCCATGGTGGACGATCTGGAGAACCTGGCCGACGTTGCCGATCTGGTCGCGGCCACGGTGTCTTAGCAGCACGGTGTCTTGGCAGAGGGTTGGCGAATGGCGGCTTCGGTGTTCCGGATCTGCGGATCGTGGGAATTCCTCCTGGACCGGATTGAAGGTAGGTCAGTCGTTCAGAAGGCCAAGCTCCCGGTCTGTCGCGGCGCGACCGTATTTCTCTCGGGGCGGCCAGGGGCGTTCGGTCCAATGCGGATCGAAGGTGAAGCTCGACACCGTGCGGCCTTCGGGAAGCGCACCGTTGCCGGCGCCAAGGGCGTAGTCATAGTAGAGCTTGACGATCTGTTCGCGGCTTACCTGTTGCGCCGAGGGATGAGCGAGGCAGGTATCGCGCCACTGGCGGACGCGAGCGAAATCCGCGGACTCCGGCAGGTCGAAATTCTCATAGTATTCGAGGAACAGGAACCGCTTGAACATTGGCGTGAACACTGTTTCAGCGAGGCCGAATTCCTCGAAAAGGAATATGCCCCCCGGATTGTGCCGGCGCAGGAAGGCGTCGAGCCTGGCGTATTCGTCCAGCATCCGCGCGGCGAATTCCGCGCGCACCGAAGTGTCGCGATTCATCACGAACCGATAGCCGCAGGTCGTGAAGGCCCCCTCATGCGCGATCAGCATCCGTTCGATCGCACGCTCGAAGGGGTCATGCCGCGCGATCGCCGGGATGGGGAAGATCTCCTCAAGATAACGCAGGATCACGAGGCTTTCCTTGATCACCCCGCCTTTCGGTGTCAGCAGGATCGGCATCGCCGTGGTGCCGCGCGTGCGTTCCAGCAACCAGTCCGGCCGGGGGCGGGTGATGTCCACCACATGAAAATCGACCGCGCCGGTCAGTCCCTTGAGCGAAAGGAGGATCTCCAGCCGTTGGGAAAAAGGGCAGACCGGTATGTGGCATACAAGGGGGCGCGTCGTGTCCGGCATAAGGGTCTCTCTTGGGCGTTCAATAGGGGTATGCGGAATTCGCCGTTCAAGCGGGCCATCACAGACCGACCGGGTGACGGTCCTTCCAGTCGGTGGCCTGTTCGAAGGCGCGGGCGATCCTGAGAATCCGCGTCTCGTCAAAGGCGCGGCCGACGACCTGGATCGACAGCGGCAACCCGTTCTCGGCCCCGGCCTGGTCATCAATGCCGGCCGGAACGGCGATGGCGCATTGCTCCAGATAGTTTCCGGCGCGGGTGATCAGGCTCATCGGCGACTGGGTCTCATCGACGGCGTCGAGCGGTACCGCCGACGAGATTGTCGTGGGCGTGATCATGGCGTCGAAATCGGCCATGAAGGCGTCGAAGGCGGCGATGTTCTGCCGGCGCCTTTCCAGAATGTCGATATAGGCGGCGGCATCGATATCCCGGCCCAGCAGGATGCGGCGGCGCACTGCCGGATCGAATTGTTTCGTCTCGTCGTCGATCCAGGCCTTGTGGATGGCATAGCTTTCTGCGGACAGGATCCGGCCGCCCTCAGCGGCGACGTCGATCAGGGATGCCGGCGGTGTCACCGTATCGACGCGCGCGCCCAGATCTCGGAATGTCTGGAGCGCGGCATCATAGGCGGCGTTGACGGGGCCGGAGCATTTGGCGCGATCGCTGTCTTCCATGGCCAGCAGGCGCAGGCCTTCGACGCCTGTGTTCAGGCTGGCGCCAGGCGTGCAGGGCGCAACGCCCAAGGTGGACCGATCGCCCTGATCCTGCCCCTGAAGCGCATCGAGCATGAATGAAGCGTCGGCAACCGACCGGACCATGGGCCCGATGGTGTCGACCGTCGGGCTCAAGTACAGCGTCCCCGCCCGGCTGACCCGCCCGACCGTGGTCTTCAGGCCGACGATCCCGCACAGCGAGGCCGGGATGCGGACGGAGCCGCCGGAATCCGTGCCGATCGCCGCCGGCACCATACCGGCCGCCACCGCTGCGGCCGAACCGCTGCTGGACCCGCCGCAGATGCGGTGCGTGTTCATGTCCCACGGGTTCCATGGCGCGCCCATATGCGCGTTGGTGCCCCAGGCGCCGTAGGCGAATTCCACCATATGGGTCTTGCCGATGACGATCATGCCGGCGGCTTCCAGCAATCGCACCAGCGTCGCCGTCTCTTCGGAAATCCGGCCGCGCCATTCGGCCGACCCACCCGTGGTGTGCTTGCCTTTCATTTCCACCAGATCCTTGAGCGCCACCGGGATGCCGTGCAGCGGCCCGATCCGGTGACCGGCGGCGATCAGCCGATCATGCGCCTCGGCGGCGGCCATGGCCTCGTCGGCATAGACCTCGACGAATGCATGCACCCGGCGATCCAGCGCATCGATCCGCTTCAGACAATCGGCGACCAGTGTGCTGGGCTTCAGTGCGCCGGTCTGGATCAGGCCCGACAGGACCTCGATCGGGGCGAAAGGTCCATACGCGTCCGGATGAGAGGCGGCGGTGGTGGCGGAATCGATCATGGCGTCTTCTCCAATTCTGGAACGTTAACATCATCTATTGGATATGCGGCGAAGCGCCGGGCCGAAAGTCCAGCCCATAGCGCCCCCGATAGATCCGGAGGCCAGGGCAATTCCCACTGCCGTCAGGGCCATACCCGCCCATTCGAGTGGCCCGGGAACTTCCCCCAGCACCGGAATGCTCAACAGGCCGGACAATGGCGGCACGCCGGCCATGAATACGGCGGTGGTCGTGGCGCCGAGGGTTTGCACGGTCCTTGCCATCAGCAACAGCGCGGCCAGGCTGACCAGCAGCCCCTGATAGGCCCCCTGCAAAACGATCTCGCCGACCGGCGCCTCAAGCAGGGTGCTGGGCAGAACCGCCAGCCATAGCGGCACGAATCCCAGCGCGCTGAACAGCGGCACGACAACGATGATCTCGCGCAGGCTGATCCGCCACGCCCGGACGGCGACCATGTAGAAGGCGAGCATCGCACCGGCCGCGAGGAAGAAAAGATGCCCGCGCCGGGCGGTCGCCAGTTCTTGAAAACCCGTTCCGCCGGTGGCGGCGACGGCGAGGGCTCCGGCGCCAACAACGATCAGGGCCATGCCGACCCGCCGGGCCATGCCCACACCCTCGCCCAGCCAGAGCCAGCCGATCAGGGCGGCGAATATCGGCAGCAGTCCGTTGATGAAAACCCCGGCATGGGACGCGGGTGCGTATTGCATTCCGGCGACGGCGGTCAGCGCATAGGGGGCGCCCGCGGAGACCGCGATCAGCACCATCAGGCCGGGGCGGCGGCGCCAGCTTCTGTCCATGATCGCGAAGGGCAGGACGATCACCGCCGCGACGCCGAACCGCAGCGCCGTGATGTCGTATATGGTCAGCGTCTGCTGGACACCGAACCGGGACACCACGATCCAGCCCGACCAGATCAGCGTTACCGACACCCCACACACAAGCCCGACCAGCTTTTGCCGTCCCGCTTTTTCCGGGTTTCGCTCCAGTGCTGTCGGGCTCAATCGATCCTCCGTCCCCATCCACTATCTGGCGATGCCTGCCCCCGGACCAGCGCGGCTTGCCGGTCTGGTGAAAGGGGTTCGGCGCTTTCGTCTAAAGAAACGATGGCGTAAGCTACGTTGTCTAATGAATTTTGCGCCTGGAGGAGCCGGAGAATGCATCAGAGTATCACGTTCGACTGCGGTGAGGACCGGATTACGATGCCGATCAAGACGGTCGTGGCAGCCGGTTTCACGGGCCGCGACCGCGCGTCAATCGATCACCACATCGAGGAGATGCGCGCGATCGGCGTCAGTCCGCCAGCGAGCGTGCCGATCCTGTTCCCGGTGATCCCGACGCTCGTCACCAATGCCGAACAGATATCGGTCTACAAGGACGCCACGACGCCGGAGATCGAATGCGCCTTCATCCGCTATCAGGGCCGCGACTATGTCACGGTGGCGAGCGATCAGACCGACCGCAAACTGGAAGCGCAGTCAATCGAGCTTTCCAAGAATGTCTGCCCGAAAATCGTCGGCCGGACCGTCTGGCCGCTGGATGCCGTCAGCGACCGTTGGGACGACCTGCAACTCACCTCGACCTGCGGCGATACGGTGCTGCAGGATGGCACGCTCGGCCAGTTGCTTCCGTGGCAGGAAATCTTCGATTTCGTCGCGCGCACCGCACCTGGCGAAGACCGCGAAGGCATGATGATCCTGAGCGGGACGGTCCCGACGCGGGCCGAACCGCCGAAGGAAGGCGCCACCGTATCGCTGCGCCTGAACGATCCGACACCGAACGGCATGGGTATGATTCGCCACGATTACACGATCAGGGTGCTGAACAACTATTTCTGATCCGGGGATCAGCACCGTGATGACGCTGGCATGATCGATGTTGCGATCATCGGGGTCGCAATCGCGGGTCGGAACTGTGCGCGCCCGTATCGACCAGCGAAACAGTGATCGAGGATTGCACGATGCAGCCGGAAACCCGCTGGCGGTTCTTTTCGGATGCAGTAATGGGCGGCGTGTCGTCGGGAAAGGTCGTCTATCTGCAGGAAGACGGCCAACCCTATGCGCGCATGACCGGCCGCGTCAGCACGGCCAACAGGGGTGGTTTCATTCAGATTCGGCTGGATCTGGCCAGCCCACCGCCAGAAAGCACGACCGGTGTTCGCCTTGTCGTCCGCGGCAATGATCAGCGCTATTTCGTTCATCTGCGCACGGCGGGCACGATTCTGCCCTGGCAATATTATCAGGCGGGATTTGACGTCACACGGACGTGGAGCGATGTGCGCCTGCCCCTGGACGCATTCGTCGCCTCGGGCGCCCTGCTGCGCACTATCCCGCGCGCCCGCAGTCTGAGGTCGGTCGCTGTCGTCGCGTTTGGCCGGGACCATGACGCCGAGATCGACGTGCGCGAGGTGGGTTTCTACTGATCCCGTGAGTCTGGTGCAGCGTCGCCGCTTGACCGCAGATGTAAAACGCGGCTATCCGCTGGCCAGTTGCGGTATGAACAGCGCGATCTGGGGGAAAAGCACCAGAAGAATGACCATGCCGAACATGGCGATGACGAATGGAATCGCCCCGACCATGACGTCGGTCAGGCTTCCGCGTTTGCGAACGCTTTGAACGACATACAGGTTCAGGCCGATCGGGGGTGTGATCAACGCCATTTCGATCAGGACGATCAGCAGAATCCCGAACCAGACCGGGTCGTATCCCAGTTCGACCATCAGTGGCGCGACGATGGGTATGGTCACGATCATCAGTGACAGGGTTTCCACGAAGAATCCCAGCACGATGTAGAACAGGATAATCGCCATCAGAGTCTGAAGGCGGGTCAGATCGAGCGAGTCGATATAGGTCAGCAGCTGATCGGTCAGGCCGACCGAAGCGAGCACGAAGTTGAGGAAGTTAGCGGCCAGCAGGATCAGCATGATCATGGCGGTTGTGCGCATCGTGCCTTCCAGCGCGGCACCCATCATGCGCCAGGACAGGCCGCCGGCGTTCCAGGCCAGGGCGATGGCGGCGATGGTGCCGACGGCGGCGGCCTCGGTCGGTGTCGCCCAGCCGCCATAGATCGATCCGACGATGAAGGCGAACAGGATCAGCACGGGAACCAGATGCACCAGATTGCGCATGCGCGTTCCCATATCCGAACTGCGCCGGGTTCCGCCCCAGGCTGGCCGCCACCAGCACATGACCAGAATGATCAGCATGAAAATCAGTGCCAGCCCCAGACCGGGAATGATCCCGGCAAGGAAAAGCTGCGGAATCGATGTCTGGGCCAGAAAGCCGTAGATGATCAGGTTGATCGATGGCGGGATGAGGATCCCCAGCGTGCCGCCGGCAGCAATCGATCCGGCGAAGAACCGATCGTCGTATCCCAGCCTCACCCCCTGCGGCAGCGCGATCGTGCCTACCGTGGCCGATGTCGCGACACTGGATCCCGAGGTCGCGGAAAACATGGTCGCCGTGCCGATATTGGCGTGCATCAGCCCGCCCGGCATCCAGGAGAGCCAGCTGTCCAGGGACTCGTAGACCTTGTTGGCGATCCCCGAACGCAGCAGGATCTCGCCGATCATGATGAACAATGGAATGGCGACGAGAATGAAGCTGGTGCTCGTATTCCAGAGCTGGTTGGGCAGGGCTGCGGTCAGCGGCGGCGCGGCGAACTGCCAGTCCAGGATCAGCGCCAGAATGAACATGACCGCGGCCACCGGAATGCTGATCGCAAGCAGGACCAGCAGCACAACGATCGTCGTGGTCAGCATCATTGGCCGGTCCCCGTGCCTGAACGCCTTGTCGCGGCAACGCTTTGCGTGGAGCTGTCGATATCATCCTCAAGCAGCGGCGAGCCGGCGTAGCGGTCGACGGGAGCGAGCTTCCGTTCAACGAGCAGCGCGAACGCGACGCGCAGCAGCAGCAATGCGCTGACGAACGCGAAGAAAGCAAATCCTGCCAGCCACAGCCCTTGCGGTATCCAGAGCGGCGTGGCCATGGTCGTGATCGATGTCGACCCGCGCTGCCACGATCGTTCGAATAGATCGTAAACCGCGCCGGTGGCGAGAATTGCAAAGGCGGCAAGACCCACCATGGCAATGACGTCGCAGGCGACGCGGAGTGGCGTTGCCAATCGCTGGGTCAGCGCGTCGATGCGGATATGCGCCTTGACCAGAAGGGCATAGGCAAACGACCAGCTCGTGGATACGGCAAGCGCGTAATATGAGAACTCGCTTGCCCCCCAGGTCGACAGGTGCAGGATCCGGCGCAGAATGACATCGATGGTGATGCCGACGGCCGACAGCAGCATCAGGCTTCCGCCGATGATGACGGCAATACGCGATAGGGTGTGGATCCTGGCGATGAGTGCGTCGAAATTATGAGCAGCTCGGTCGGGTGAGGCCATGAAGGACAAGAGGTCTCCCAAGCGGGGTAACGAGCGGGCAAGACCGGATCGTCTGCGTGACGACCAAAGCGCAGGCGCCGCGCGCTGCGGCCGGCAAACCCGGCAGCAGCGCCCGGACATGGCATCAGTCGTCCTGGTCAGTCATACCGGTCAGTCATACCGGTCAGTCATACTGGGCGGAATAGACCTCGCCGACAGTATTCTGCCACTGGGTGGCGCATTCTTCGCCGCAGCGCTCGAACCAGGCCGGCAACACGGTCTCCTGAACCAGTTCGGCGGCGTAGGCCAGATCCTCGTCCGTCACTTCGACGAGTGTCAGGTCGTGCGCCTCGCCGGCCGGACAGTCGCCGCCAGTATTGCAGGCAATCCCGGCTTGGGTCATGGCAGTCGCGTCGCCCCAGACCAGGTCCTCAAGAGCGGCGAATTCGTCGAGCAGGAAGCTCTGCGTTTCCTCGTTTAGTCCATCCCAGGTCTGATTGGAGAAAACGATGCCGATATGGTCCCATCCGCCAGTCGGCAGCGGATAGAAATGGGTGGCGACTTCGGTCCATCCAGCGAGGTAACCCGACAGCGCGCCGGTGATGCCACAATCGATGACGCCACGTTCGAGCGCGATCGGCACTTCGTTGAAGCTGACCGCCTGGGCGCTGCCGCCGACGGCCTCGATAAAGCCCATGGTCATCGGGCCGCTGCCACGGATCTGCAGTCCTTCCAGATCCTGCAAGCCACTGATTTCGGTATTGCAGTAGACCACCTGGGACGTGAACGGCACGATACCGACGAGCCGGGCATCGTAAACCTCGTCAAAGGCCTGGGCCAGCGTGTCGCGGTAGGCGTCGACCAGTTCGCGGGACACAGCCGGATCTGCGATGGCCGGCAGGTCGTGGCCTTCGAAACGCGGGTCCTCGCCGGCGACATACTCGATCACCGTGGCGCCGCTATCGTAGACGCCCTGCTGCACCAGCTCGTAAACCTCGCCGCCGGCCAGGCCCAGCTCATCGAAGGCCGATACCGTTGCGGTCAGGCGTCCGTCGGAGGCTTCGGGAAGCGTCTCTGTCCAGAACGGCTCTTCGTAATCCGGATAAAGGTTGGAGGTGCTCCAACTGCCGACGACATTGAATTCGCGTTCGTCCAGGCCGCTGTCGGCTTGCGCCGGTGCGGCCATGAGAAGGGCCGCGCCGAGGACTGGTAGCGCGGCGGAACGCAATAATCCCTGTCTCTTGATTGTCATTAATGCCTCCTGTTTGTGCATTGGAGATGGGGCCATCATTGGATTGAAGAGTTTGCGGCCCGCGTTCGTTTGGTTGTTACAGGATTGCCAGATGCCGATTGAGCAGATCGGTTATCAGCATGTGCCCGGGTGTGTGGGTGATGCAAATCTCGGGCCGCGCCTGTTCGATGGCGGCCTGAGGGGTCACGCCGCAGGCCCAGAAGACCGGGATCTCACCGGGCCGCATCCCCGGCGGGTCGCCCCAGTCCGGCTTTTCGATATCCTTTATGCCCAGCAGGCCCGGTTCGGCGAGATGCACCGGCGCGCCGTGGACTGACGGGAACCGCGTTGTGATCTGCACCGCCCGGATGGCATGAGCCGGCGAAAGCGGGCGCATCGAGACGACCATCGGTCCGCTGAATGGCCCGGCGGGCCGCGTGTCGATGTTCGTGCGGTACATCGAAACAATGGTGCCTTCGGAAATGTGGCGCAGCGGGATGCCTTCAGCCAGCAGCGGCTCCTCGAATGAAAAGGAACAGCCGAGCACGAAGCTCACCAGATCGTCGCGCCAGAGACCGTCCAGATCAGTGACCTGCTCGGCCAGCACACCGTCGCGATAGACATTGTAGCGGGGGATGTCGCGGCGGATGTCGATCTCGCCGAGACTGGGGATGGCGGGGTCGCCCGGTTCGCTGACGCCGAGCACCGGACAAGGCTTGGGATTGGCGTGACAGAAGGATAGAAAGTCGTATGCCAATGCCTTGGGCAGTATAACCAGATTCCCTTGAACGTATTCCGGCGCCAGATTGGCGGTGGTGCCGGTGTGAGCGCCCGATGCGATCCTCTTGCGGACCTCACCCGGCGTCATAATGGGGCCTGACTTCGGGTGGGAATTTACTGCATTCATGCGCGCGTCCTTTTACTGATCGTAAAAGTAAACACTAACAATGGCTTTTTTGACTAGCGCTCATATACAAAAAGTTTTAAGGCAATTCAAGAATACAGAGCGAAGTCACTCACTGTCATGCCGTCTCATTGTTAGATTCCTAAGGATCGAGGTTAGTGCAGGCATTCGGCCGTGTCAAACGCCTATCGGTCCTGCATTTCCGTCGGATGAGACGCAAAAAGGGAAGCGCGTTATCGATGCGGATTATCGACAAGAAGATTCTCGGAACGGCTATCATTCTGGCGGCGGTGTCGATCGCCGTCATTCTGGAACTTGGCAGCGCCGACCCGACGCTTGCGCGCGGCGCCGGCCTGATCGTTTTCGCGATCGGGTTCTGGGCATTCGGCATCCTGCCTGAAGCCGTGACAGGCATGATCTTTCTGGTTGCCGGGGTCGGCGGCGAAATCGTAACCCCGTCCGTCGCTTTTTCCGGTTTTACCACAAGCGCCTTCTGGCTGATCTTCGCCGGCCTGATCCTGGGCGCTGCCGTCAGCCGAACGGGGTTGGCGTCGTGGCTGGCGGCGCGGACTTTGCCTGAAGGCGGGCCTGCAGATGCTGCTGCGGCGGTCGGCTACGGCCGGCTCGTGGCTCTCATCGTTCTGCTTTCCGCCGGCCTCGCGCTGGTGCTGCCGTCCACCATGGGCCGGATCGTGATCCTGATACCGGTGATCGCGGCGTTGGCGCCACGGCTGGGGTACGCGGCGGGCAGTCGGGGGCATGCCGGAATGATCCTTGCCGGCGGTATCGGCACCTATGTGGTGCCGATCACGTTTCTGCCCGCCAATCTGCCGAATATCGTGCTGGCCGGGTCGCTGGAAGCGTTGCACGATGTCACGCTGACCTACGGGTCCTATTTCCTGCTGCATTTCCCGGTCATCGGCCTGATCAAGGGTCTCGTGCTCGTCATCCTGATCACCGTCCTGTTCGGCGAACGGCCGGTCATCGACGCTGACGGCGACGAAGAGCCGGCACAGGCGCCGGATCGGGCGGCCCTGTCCCCGGACGGCCGGCGGCTGGCGATCATCCTGTTGATCACGCTGCTGTTCTGGGCCAGTGATGTCGTCCACGGTATTGCTGCCGCGTGGGTCGGCATGGCCGCCGCGATCGCGTGCCTGCTGCCGATGATGCGGATTCTGCCGTTCAAGGTCTTTGCGGAGAAGGTCCAGCTGCCGACCCTGCTCTATATCGCCGCGGTGCTCAGTCTTGGCCCTGTCATGACCGCGACCGGCGCCGGTCAGGCGCTGGGCGACTGGCTGTTGGGCATCGTGCCGCTGAGCGGCGCCGGCGATTTCACTGTCATGGTCTCCATGGCCGGGATGGCCACGGTCATGGGACTGGCCGCGACCATGCCGGGCGCGCCCGCCGTCGCCGCGCCGCTGTTCCCGGAAATCGCCCAGTTGACCGGCTGGTCGATCGAGGCCGTCGGCATGGCCCAGGTATTCGGCTATGCCACGCCTCTGTTGCCCTACCAGGTGCCGCCGCTGGTGGTCGCGCTTGCCATGGGCGGCGTGCGCGCGGCCGACGCGGTAAAGGTTCTGCTGTTGCTCGCCGTCACGACGACGCCGATCGTGCTGCCCCTTGCCTATGTGTGGTGGTCGTTTCTGGGCTGGATGCCGGGGTGATCCCGGAAATTTCGTGAACGTCCCGGCCCGGACGCGGTATGATCGAGCCTACAGGGATACAGAATCTTTCCGAAAACGATCGACCGGGAAAATCATGGCGAAAACAAAAATCGAGAACATCGCTTGGCTCATCGCCTGGGATAAGGAACTGGGCGAACATGTCTTCATGAACGATGTCGATATGGTGTTCGAAGGCAACAGTATCATCCATATCGGCAACGGGTACGACGGCGCGGCCGACACGACGATTTCCGGGCGCGGCCGCATGGTGATGCCCGGTTTCGTCGACATCCACAGCCATCCGACCAGCGAACCGCTGCGGCGGAGCATGACCGACGAAACACTGAGTCCGGGATTTCACCACAGTTCGCTTTACGAATACCTGCCGGTCTTCGCCTCGACGCCGGAAAGCGCGGCGGCGTCGATGCAGGTCGCGATTGCCGAACTGCTGAAAAGCGGGGTGACGACGCTGGTCGATCTGTCGATGCCTTTCGACGGCTGGCTCGATATTCTGGGCGAGAGCGGCATGCGGGTCTGTGCGGCGCCAATGTATCGCGATGCGCGGTGGTTTACCCGGGACGGCCATCGGCTGGAATACGAATGGGACACCGGGCAGGGCCGCGCGGCGATGGACAACGCATTTCAGCTTGTCGAACGCGCGCGCCAGCATCCGTCCGGTCGGTTGTCGGGCATGATCTGTCCGGCGCAGATCGATACCTGCACGGCGGAACTGCTGAAGGAAAGCCACGCCTTTGCGGTGGAACGCGATCTGCCGTTCCAGATTCACGTGTCGCAGAGCGTGACGGAGTTCCACGAAATGTATCGGCGGCACGGCCGCACGCCGGTTCAGTGGATGGACGACCTCGGCGTGCTCGACGATCGCGCGATCCTGGGGCATGCGATATTTCTCGACCATCACCCGTGGCTGCACTGGACCTCGCGGGACGATCTGCCGTTGCTGGCCGAGCGTGGCGCGACGGTCGCGCATTGCCCGACGGTATTTGTCAGGCGGGGAATATCGCTGCGCAGCTTCGGGTCGTATCTGAAGGCCGGGGTCAATGTGGGGATCGGCACCGATACCTATCCGCACAATTTCCTGACTGAATTGCGCGTGGCCAGCTATACCGCGCGCACCATTGCGGAAACGGTCGCCGACCATAGGGCGAGCGATATTCTGAATGCCGCCACGATCAACGGCGCCAGGGCATTGAGGCGCGATGATATCGGGCGGCTGGAGGTCGGGGCGAAGGCCGATTTCGTGATCGTCGACCTGGACGACCCGGCGATGCGGCCAGTCTACGATCCGATGCGCACGCTTCTTTACAGCGCCGATGACCGCGTCATCCGCGATGTCTGGGTCGATGGCGTGGAGGTCGTGAAAGAGGGCCGGGTGCTGACGATCGACCTGGAGGCGGCGACCGCGGCGCTGGAAAAGGCGCAGGCCGACGTGCTGAAACGCATTCCGGAACTGGACTGGGCGAATCGTTCGATCGAGGCCATGGCGCCGCGCAGCTTGCCGATCCGACGCTGAAGGGACTCCATTCTCTGCGCCCGGGAATTGGTTAGGGTGGAAACGCGCCGATTTCCAATCCGCGCCATTCCTCTCATCCCGGCAACTGTGTTTCTCGACACGCCATCCGCCTCCTATTCCATTCGCCGGAGGAGCGAAGCGACATCCGGGGTCCACATGTGCCGCGAGAGCGTTGATAGTGTGGGCCCCGGCTCTGCAAAGCAGCATTTCATGCTGCATTGCGTCCGGGGCAGGGGACTCTTTGCGGCGTCACCGCTCGATCACCTCCCCGGAGACGCGAAGCGTCATCCGGGGTCCACGGATTCCAGATGACCCCGGTTCGCGTTTCCGATCGGGAGAGCCTTAGTCTTCTTTTCTGATGTTCCAGTAGAAGATTGCCGGACCCGGCAGAACACCGGAAATCTGGTTGGAGTAAACGACATCCCGGCGGAACTGGCCCAGCGGCACATAGGTGACGTGTTCCATGTGAATCCGCTGAAGTTCGTCGACGATCTCGGCCCGGGCCTCCTCATCGGTTTCCAGAGCCCACGCGTCGGTCAGTTCGGGGATCCGTTCGTCACAGGGCCACCCATACCATGCGTCGTCGCAGTGCTTGGCGTAGTTGTTGGTGAGGGGATTGTTCATGCCGGTCGCCGTGGCGCTGGTAATGAAGACATTCCACCCGCCATCGGAGGGGGCATTTCGCGACGCGCGGCGCTGGGTCAACGTCGACCAGTCGACAGCCTCAACGATGACGTTGAATCCCAGCTCGCGCAGGCTCTGGGTTCCCATGAGCGCGGCGGGATGAAGTGTGGAATTGTCCGCCGGATCCAGTAGAACGACATCGGCCCCCATAACGCCGGCTTCCTCGATCATCGCGCGGGCCCGGTCGACATCGACGGCGAGGATCGCCTCGGACCCGGCATCGCTCTCGTTCGGGCCGCCGCAACCGAAAAAGGCGGGGCAGACCTCGTACCGGTCCGGATCGCCCGCCACATTCGCCATGTAGTCTTCCTGGTTCGTCGCCCAGAGCATCGCCTCGCGCGCTTCGCGATCGTCGAAGGGCGGATGAAGATTGTTCAGCACCATGAAGATCTGCCAGCCGACCGGGTCGTTGGGCTGGAGCGTGACGTCGGGATTGCCTTCGAGCATTCCCAGCAGATCGGTTGGCGGGGATTCGTAGATGTCCACCTCGCCGGCCCCGATCGCCGACATTGCGACGCCGGCATCGGGCATATAGACCGATTCCACGCGGTCGATGTGGACGACCTTGCCGCCGGCGGCCATGCTCGGCGGCTCGTCGCGCGGGACATAGTCGTCGAACCGCTCATAGACGACAACGCTGCCCGGAACCCATTCGTCTTCGACGAAGCGGAACGGGCCGGAGCCGATGACTTCCTCAATCTGTTCATCGGGGGGTGTCAGCGCCAATCGTTCCGGCATCATGAAGGGGACGACGCTGTCGATTTTTCCAAGGGCTTCGAGCACGAATCCGATCGGCTCGCTGAGCTGGATGGTGAAGGTGTCGTCATCGACGGCGTCGATGCTGTCAGTATAGCGCATCATCGCCTGGCCCATGCCGTCAACGGCGGCCCATCGTTCGATCGACGCAACGCAATCGGCAGCCGTGACGGGTTCGCCGTCATGCCAGAGCAGACCTTCCCGCAATGTGAAGGTATAGGTGAGCCCGTCGTCACTGATCTCGTAGGTGTCGACCATCTGCGGCTGGACTTCGTTGTTCTCGTCCATGGCGAACAACGTGTCCCAGACCATATAGGCATGGTTCCGGGTGATGTAGGCCGTGGTCCAGATCGGATCCAGAACCGTCAGATTGCCGATCGGGATCGACCGGATGGTGATTTCTTCGTCGGCCGCCGATGACCCCATCGAGCCGACGAGTATGGTGGTGCTCAATAAAGCAGCGCACCATGCGGATTTATTCATTTTCATAATTGCATCCCTGTTTTGTTGTATTATTGGGTATTCATACCGAAGCGAATAAAACGGGGCCGGGAATGTCCTCGCGCATTCCCGGGGAACTTGGAATGATAACCTTCCGCGTCCCGTCTATTGAACGGGCAAGCACAAAGGCGCGATCTGGTCGGCCGTCCGGCCGAGATAGTCCCGGTTCGGCACGTTTGCCATCATACGGGCCTGTCCCTCGGTCAGGCGCTCGCACGCGTCCAGATGATCGATGGTCAGAACGTGGCCGTCAGCCACGACCTTTTGCCCGTCGATGAAGACATCTTTTACCCCGCGATCGGCGGCATGGAAGATCAGCGACCGCAAGGGGTCGCGCGCGGGCATCATCCATGGGTTGGTCAGATCGCACAGCACGATATCAGCCTTTGCGCCGGGCGCCAGACGCCCGATATCGTCGCGCATCAAGGCCTTGGCGCCGCCGACCGTGGCCGCGTGGAACATCATTTCCGTCGATACGGTATCCAGATCCCGGCCGGCGATCCGCGCGAAGGTCATGGCCTTGCGCATTTCCTCCAGCATGTTGTGCGGCGTGGTATCGGTGCCGATTCCCATGATCACGCCGGCCCGAACGTAATCGCCGAAATTCTCCATGATATGGCCATAGCGCGCGAAGGGGGTCGGGCAATGCGCGACGGCACACTGGTTCTCGGCCAGGATCGCCAGATCGCGCTTTGTCCACCACCGGATCCACGAGTGCTGATCGATGAAGATGGCGTGCCCAAGCACCGTGCCGGGGGAGAGGATGCCGATTTCCTCGGCCCATTGTATCGACGTCTTTCCGTGGCGCCGGATCATCTCCTGCAGCTCAAGCACGCCTTGCGACAGGTGCAGCGTGAAGGGGATGCTGCGCTCGCGGGCGGCGGCATGGCTGTCACGCAGCAGATCTTCCGAACAGTTCTCGATCTGCATCGGCGAGACGACGCCGGACAGGCGGCCCGACGGATGCGCCGCCAGGGTATCGATCAGGGCGAGCGCGTCTTCCATACCCTGGCGGCCGCGCGCCTCGTCCCAGTCGAAATCAAGGCTGTGGTCGTTCTTCATCTTCCATTTGGCGGTGGCGAAACCCGGCGCGACGAAGCCGCGCAGGCCCGTGCGCGCGAACAGGTCAAGCCATCCCGGCCAGATGGCGCCGATGTCGCAAAGGCTGGTGACGCCGGACAACAGCAGTTCGGAGGCGGCGACTTCGAAGCTCGCTTCGCGGAACGCGTCGTCTGTGGCGCCGAACGCCTGCGAGCGTTCATAGAGGCCGGTCATGTACTGGTTGCGCAGGCCATGTTCTTCACGGATGCCGCGATAGGACGGCTCGTGTTGGGGGTGGGCGTGAATGTTGACGAGGCCCGGCATCACCATCAGCGAACGGCCGTCGATTTCGGTGGTGGCGTCGCCGGCGAATCCGGGACCGACATGGGTGATCGTCGCACCATCGAAGGCGACGTCGGCGTCGCGCCGATAGACGTGCTTTTTCGCCGCTGCGTCCCAGGCGACGACCCAGGCGGCGTTGCGGATCACTGTCGTACTCATGCGGTCACTCCTGCTGGCCGTTTCCCGGTCGGGTGCGGCGTTTGGGTTGAAAACGACGGCGCCGCCTCTGATGGCGCCGGGGCGCGAACATGGCAGGCGACGAAATGGCCGGGTTCGATTTCGACGGTGGGGGGCACTTCCCGTCGACAGCGTTCTTCGGCCAAAGGACACCGGGTGTGAAAATGACAACCGGGCGGCGGTTTCGACGGGCTCGGGACCTCGCCGGGCAGAACCGCCTTTTCGCGCCGCTGATGAGGGTCCGGAACCGGCACGGAATCGAGCAGCGCTTCGGTATAAGGGTGGACCGGGTTGGCGAACAGGCGGCGTTGGGGAGCCAGTTCGACGATGCGGCCGAGATACATCACCGCGATGCGGTGGCTGATATGCTGGACCACCGCCAGATCATGGGCAATGAACAGATACGACATGCCCAGCTCGGCCTGAAGATCAGCCATCAGGTTGATCACCTGCGCCTGCACCGATACGTCGAGCGCGGAAACCGGTTCGTCGGCGATGATGACGCTCGGATTGAGCGCCAGCGCCCTTGCGATGCCCAGGCGCTGGCGCTGGCCGCCGGAAAATTCGTGCGGGTAGTGGTGGATCTGATCGGCACGCAGCCCGACCCGGTCGAACAGGCCCTCGATGCGGTCCTTCAGGTCCTGTCGGCGCGCGATGCCATAGTTTTCCAGAGCTTCGCCGACGATGTCCCCGGCCCGGATGCGCGGGTTCAGCGACGCGTAGGGGTCCTGAAAGACGAACTGGATATTGCGCCGGTAGCGACGCATGGCGTTCGGCTTCAGATGGGTAATGTCGGTGTCTTCGAACCGGATCGAGCCTTCGGTCGGTTCGACCAGGCGCACGATCATCCGGGCGAGCGTGGACTTGCCGCAGCCGGATTCGCCGACGACGCCCAGCGTTTCGCTCTGTCCCAGCGTGAAGCTGACGCCATCGACGGCGTGAACATGACCCGCGGTGCGTCCGAACAGGCCGCGGCGGATCGGGAACCGCATGGCCAGCTTGTCGACTTCCAGCAATGGCGTTGCATTTCCGTCAAGCATAAGCGGCCTCCGTCGCCCGTTCTGCATGCCAGCATGCGGAATAGTGGCCTTCGTCCTGTCGTTCCAATGGCGGGTCCTTCTGACGGCAAATGTCCGTCGCCAGCGGGCATCGCGGTGCAAACCGGCAGCCCGCGATCTGCCGGTCGAGGCGTGGGACGATCCCTGGTATCTCGACCAGCCGGTCCCGTTGGGCGGGGGCGCTACGATCGACCTTGGGCACCGATCCGAGCAGGCCGACGGTATAGGGATGGCGCGGCCTGTCGAAGAGTTGCCAGACCGACGCTTCCTCGACCTTGCGCCCCGCATACATGACGATCACGCGGTCCGCCGTTTCCGCGACGACGCCCAGATCATGGGTGATCAGCATGATGGCGGTGCCGAATTCGCGGCGCAGGTCGAGCATCAGCGTCAGGATCTGGGCCTGGATGGTCACGTCCAGCGCGGTGGTCGGCTCGTCGGCGATCAGCAGGTCCGGTTGGCAGGCCAGTGCCATGGCGATCATGACGCGCTGGCGCATGCCGCCGGACAGGTGATGGGGGTATTCCTCGGCCCGGCGTTCCGGCTCGGCGATGCGGACCATGCGCAGCATTTCCACCGCCCGGCGCTGGGCTTCTGCCCGGCTCATCCCGCGATGCAGGATCAGTGTTTCCGCGACCTGGCGTCCGATCTTCATCACCGGGTCGAGCGAGGTCATCGGTTCCTGAAAGATCATCGACATGCGATTGCCGCGCAGCTTGCGCATGGACGGCTGGTCCAGGCCGATCAGTTCCCGGCCGTCGAGCTTGACGCTGCCGGCTTCGATGCGGCCGGGCGGCATCGGCACCAGGCCCATGATCGACAGCGCCGTGATGCTCTTGCCGCAACCGGATTCGCCGACGACGCCAAGGATCTCGCCCTTGTTCAGGGTCCAGCTTACGTCGTCGACCGCCCGGATCGTGCCGTCGAGTGTGTCGAAATAGGTCTTCAGCCCCCGGACATCGAGAACGGGAACCGCCTCGTCTGCCGCTGCGGGGTGCCGTTCGGCTTCCGTGATTGTCATAGCCGCCTCGCAATTCGGGGATCGAGCATGTCGCGCAGGCCGTCGCCGAGCAGATTGATCGCCAGCACGGTGACCGCCAGAAAGATGCCCGGCACCAGGATGATCCAGGGCGCGAGCTGGAAATAGCTCCGCCCTTCCGCCATGATGTTGCCCCAGCTCGGGATTTCCGGCGGCGTGCCCGCGCCCAGAAACGACAGCAGGGATTCAATGATGATGGCGGCGGCGCAGATATAGGTCGCCTGGACGGTCAGGGGCGCGATGGTGTTCGGCAGGATGTGCCGGAACAGGATTTTCGGAAAACGGGAGCCGACGACGACGGCGGCCTCGACATAGGGCTGTTCGCGCAGCGACAGCACGACACTGCGCACCAGGCGGACGACGCGCGGCAGTTCCACGATCGTGATCGCCACGATGACGGTGGTTATGCTGGCGCTTGCCACGGCCATCAGCGCGATCGCCAGCAGGATCGCCGGGATGGACATGAGCCCGTCCATGACGCGCATGAGGATGGCGTCCGCGATCCGGTTGTAGCCGCTGACCAGGCCGATCACCAGCCCGATCGTCGTCGCCAGCAGCGCCACGACGATGCCGATGACCAGCGAGACGCGCCCGCCGTGGATCGTCCGGCTCCACATGTCCCGGCCGACGGCGTCGGTGCCGAGAATGTGGTCGACCGAGGGTGGCTGGCGCCGGGACAGAGGCTCCATGATCAGGGGATCGTAGCCGGTCAGAAGCGGCGCTGCGACCGTGGCCCCGATGATCAGTCCCAGGATCGAGGCGCCGGCTGTTACGGTCGGGTGACGCCGGACCCAGCGCAGCGTAGTCCGGAATCGCGATTTCGGCGGACTTGCGTCACTTGCCGCATCGTTCTCGATGGTTGTCATGAATTCAATACCGGATGCGTGGATCGAGGATGACGTAGAGGAGGTCGATGGTCAGGTTGACCATCACATAGACCCCGGAGAAGATCAGCAGCACGCCCTGGATGACCGGATAGTCGCGGTTCAGAATCGCGTCGACCACGAGCCGGCCGAGGCCGGGAATCGCGAACACGCTTTCCGTCACCACGACGCCGCCGAGCAGGATTGCGATGCCGACGCCGATGATGGTCAGGATCGGGACGGCGGCATTCGGCAGGGCATGGCTGAACAGGACGGCGCGGGTGGACAATCCCTTGGCCTGGACGGTGCGGATGTGATCCTGGGTCAGAACCTCCAGCATGCTGGCCCGCGTGATGCGGGCGATCAGGGCCATGAAGCTGAGCCCCAGTGCAAAGCTGGGCAGGATCAGATAGGTCAGGAACGGCCAGAACCCTTCCGCGATCGGTCTGTAGCCCTGGATCGGCAGGACGCCAAGTGTGATCGAGAAGACATAGATCAGGATATAGGCGACGACGAAAACGGGAAAGCTGAAGCCCAGCACCGCGAAACTCATCACGGCGCGATCGATCCAGCTTCCGGCTTTCCACGCGGCCAGAACGCCGATGGGAACAGCCAACAGCACCGTCACGATGGTCGTCGTCACGGTCAGTGCGATGGTCGGCTCCAGGCGCTGCATGAACAGGACGCTGACGGGCCTGTTGGAGAAGATCGATGTGCCGAGATCGCCCCGCAGGATGTCGGCGATCCACAGGAAGTATTTCTCGTGGAATGGCCGATCCAGCCCGAGCTGGGCACGAATGGCGGCGATTTGCTCCTGTGACGCCTGATCACCGGCGATCATGGCCGAGGGGTCGCCCGGCGCGAAATGAAGAATGGAAAAGACGACGATCGAGACGACGAACAGCACTGGAATCGTCGCCAGGACGCGCCGCAGAATGAAGGCCCACATTTAAGTTTCCCGTGCTTGCCGTTCCGGAAATCCGTCTGCGCCGCCGGCGCGGTCCTGCCCCGGACGCTCGGGTCCGGGGCAAAACCACCGACATGTCAGCGGTCAGTCTTCCTTTCTGATATTCCAGTAGAATATCGCCGGCGCCGGGATGACGTCGCTGATCTGGTTGGAATAGACGATGGCCGGGCGGTACTGTCCGAGCGGAATGTAGGTGACGTTCTCCATGTGCAGGGCCTGGATCTCGTCGATCAGTTCCGCGCGCCGGTCTTCATCCGTTTCCAGCGCCCATTCCTCGTTGAGTTCCACGATCCGCTCGTCGCACGGCCAGCCGTACCAGGCATCGTCGCAGTTCTTGACGAAGTTGTGGGTCAGCGGATTGTCGATGCCGGTAGCCGTGGAGTTCGTGATGAACACGTTCCAGCCCCCTTCGGACGGCGGATCCTGCCGCGCCCGGCGCTGGGTCAGGGTCGACCAGTCGACCGCTTCGACTGTGACGTCAAAGCCGAGATTGCGCAGCGTCTGCGTTCCCATCAGTGCTGCCGGGTGCAGTGTGGAGTTGTCGGCCGGATCCATGATCAGGACTTCCGCGCCCATGGCGCCCGCGTCCTCGATCATCTGACGCGCCCGTTCGATATCGACACCCAGCAGAGCTTCGGACCCGGCGTCGCTTTCGTTCGGGCCGCCGCAACCGAAGACCGCGGCGCAAACGTCATAGCGTTCGGGGTCGCCGATCACATTGGCCATATAGGCTTCCTGATCCGTGCCCCACAGCAAGGCTCGGCGCACTTCCGGATCGTCGAAAGGAGGGTGCAGGTGGTTCAGCGCCATGAACAGCTGCCAGCCCAGCGGATCGTTCGGCTGGATGGTGACGTCGGGATTGCCAGCGACCATTTCCAGCAGATCCGGCGGTGGGGATTCGTGCAGATCGACCTCGCCCGCGGCCACCGCCGACATGGCAACGCCAGCATCGGGCATATAAACGGATTCCACGCGATCGATGTGGACGACCTTGCCGCCGGCGGCCATGCTGGGTGGCTCGTCGCGCGGGACATAATCCTCGAATTTCTCATAGACGACGACACTGCCCGGAACCCATTCGTCTTCAACGAAGCGGAAAGGGCCGGAGCCGATGACTTCTTCGATCTGCTCGTCCGGCGGCGTCTCGGCGAGACGCTCGGGCATCATGAACGGCACATTGCTGTCGATCTTGCCCAGAGCTTCGAGCACGAATCCGATCGGTTCGCTGAGCTGGATGGTGAAGGTGTCGTCATCGACGACGTCGATGCTGTCGGTATAGCGCATCATCGCCTGGCCCATGCCGTCATTGGCCGCCCATCTTTCGATCGACGCAACGCAATCGGCAGCCGTGACGGGTTCGCCGTCATGCCAGAGCAGACCTTCCCGCAATGTGAAGGTATAAGTCAGCCCGTCGTCGCTGATCTCGTAGGTGTCGACCATCTGCGGCTGGACTTCGTTGTTCGCGTCCATGGCGAACAATGTGTCCCAGACCATATAGGCATGGTTCCGGGTGATGTAGGCCGTGGTCCAGATCGGATCCAGAACCGTCAGGTTGCCGATCGGTACGGAACGGACCACAATTTCTTCGTCGTCCGCATTGGCTTGTCCGATTGGTGCGATCATTATGGTGGAGCCGAGTAACGCGGCACACCACGCGGATTTACTGAAATTTTTCATTGCTTCCCCGCTCGGTTAAGATTGGTTCAGTATTGTCACCTCTTCTATCAGAGCCTTTGCCAAAAGCTCGAACCACACGGGCCACCGTGGCCCGGGTGATACCTCTGCCCCGATCACTCGGGGTGCCGGCCAGCCGCCGTGCCGAAGGCGAAGCCGGCCGGCCATGCCAGATCGGGCCGTTCCGCCCGCAGTCGGCCCCATGCGCGCTCGGCAATCGCCTGCGCCTCCTTGACGGTGGATACCTCGTCGATCGTGTTCACGGTCCCGCCCTGCATGAGCCAGGCGCCGTCGACCATGACGGCGTCGACGTCGCGCGCCTGTCCCTGGTGAACGAAGGTCGAAACCGGGCGCAGATGCGGCACCAGATGGGCGCGCTGGAAATCCACCATGATCAGGTCGGCCTTGCTGCCGGCGGTGAGTGAGCCTCCGTCGTCAATGCCCATGGCCCGATAGCCGTTGCGTGTTGCCCATGCCAATGCCTCTTCCGGCGTCGGGGCGCGGCCGTCGCGGCGGCGCACGCGTTCCATGAACAACCCGGTGCGCATGACCTCGACCATGTCCTCGGCCATGTTGTCCGACCCCATGCCGATCAGACAGCCCGCATCGGCCAGTTCGGCGATGCGCGGACTCAGGCCCCGTCGCGCGGCGATGGCGGAATTGAAGGCGACGGAAGCGTGCGCCGCACCCAGCGCCGTTTCTTCGGACCCCGCCATGCAGCGGCAATGGGCGCAGATCACGCGGTCGTTCAGGAATCCGAGATCATTCAGGTATTCAGTCGGCAGTTTGCCGCGCACGTCCCTGACCGCCGCCACCTCGCCCCAAATCTGGTTCAGATGGATGGTCGAGATGCAGCCGAGTTCGTCCTGTAGCGCCCGCAGCGTATTCAGAAGTTCGGGCGAGCACATGTCCGGCGCCCAGGCGGCGATGCCAACCGTTATCCGGCCGCCGCGCGCACCGTGCCAGGCGGCGTGCAGTGCGCGGATCCGCTCGACGCCGTCGCGTGCCAGGGTCTCGCTGACCTTGAAACCACCCTGATCGCCGATGCTGCCTTCGGCCTTGTCCCAGGCCCGCTCGCAAAACAGGACGCGAAGCCCGGTTTCGGCGATTTCCTCGGCATATTCGGCAATATTGGCGCCGTCTTCGAGAACGGCCGTGGTGCCGCTGCGGATCGCTTCCAGCGCCGCCAGCCGCACCATTACGCGCATTTCGTCGGCGGTGAATTCCGGAATTGGCACCGGCGCCAATCCGCTGGTGAAGGGGGGCGCGTTCGGCGGCGACAGGTCTTCGTAGATGCCCTTGGCGGCAATCATCGAGAAATGTGTATGGATATTGGCAAAACCGGGAAACACCACTTTCCCCTCGCCGGACACCCGCTCGGCTGCGGGATATCTGGAAAGAATGTCGGCACTGTCGCCAACGGCCGTGATCCGGCCCCCGTCGACAGCGATGGCCGCGGCGGTGTGAATCGTGCCTGCCGCATCGCCGGCAATGATGGTCGTGTCGTGGATAACAGTCGTCACATCAGCCTCGCCACCTGGTTCGCTGCCGCCGACTATGGGCGGCATTCATTCCGCTTCGCTCGCCTGCTTTGGGGGCCGGCGCGGACACGGGGGGAACGGCTTGGGTATCAGATGCTTCTCGTAATCCTGCGAAGCCACAGGCCGGCCATTGGGCCGGAATGCCTCATTACCTGTCGTTCTTTATAGAGAACAGTGTTCTCTGTAGTGTATGATTGACGGTAGGATGCAATATCGCAGCCTGTCAACGATAAAGGCACTTGCATAAAGGCGCCGGCATTAACGATCCATCGCCGGCGGCAACGCGTTAAATCCGAATGGAGTTCGAAGTTGGCGGACAGAAATAACGATGACGGCGAACCGGAAATCCTGGCGCCGGAAGAACTCGTTCAACAGGACGGCAAGTGGTTTCTCAGACACCGCAACAAGTCCGCCACCTGGGCCGAGCCAAAAGGCTCCGTGCCCGCGCTCGACAAGGGGATCCGCATCCTGGCTTTTCTGAACGAGCAGGAGAATGCGGGATCGACCCTGGCCGCCATAGCGTCGACGTTGAACATCACCCGCAGCCATTGCCACGGACTATTGAAAACGCTCGTGGCACATGACTGGCTGTATTTCGATGAGCGGGCGAAGGCATACCGGCTGAACGCAGGCGTCTTGCGCGACTTCTCCAGCCTGTTGGACGACCGTAGCCACGTCGCGTTCGTCCGGCCTTATCTGGAAAGCGTTTGCCGGCAAACCGGTGTTCCGACCATCGTGTCACGCGTTCTGCCGGACGGCTCGTTCGTCGTGGCCGACAAGGTCAGTGCGCCGCTGGAGATGGAGATTTCGTACCCCATCGGCCACTGGTTTCCGCGCGATGCGCCGGTGCAAATGCGCGCTCATCTCGCATGGCGGTCGCCGGACGAGATCGATGCGTGGTTTTCGCAATGGGAGCCGCATCAGTATTCCCACCGCACCGTAACCGACCGTGCCGATATTCAAACGGAACTGATCGAGACCCGCAGACGTGGCTACGCGCGCAGCATCGGAGAATTCACCGATGGATTGATGGCCCTTGCGCTGCCGATCTTTTCGCCCAATGGCGCCGTGCAGTTCATCATCAGTTGCATCTCAACTTATCCGACGCTGGTGCAGAAGGAAGCCGGCACGGTCGCCGAACTCGTTAAAGCCGCCTCGGAAATCCACGGCCTGTTCGGCAGCATCATACCGGACGATTTCCCGCGGCCGGTGGCGCGCCACGGTTCGCAGGCGCTTTAGAGAGTTCTGAAAACCCGGGTTGGGCAATCCGTGCGGGTGCGGCGAGACCGCGACCCATTCCAGCGACGTCGCGAGTGCCAGCCGACCGGCGTTCGACGGACTGGGTACGCAGTCGGACAGCGATCTTTCCGTGCGGAGCCCAGCGGTTCGGGCTACGATGTCAAGGTCAAGTCCGTTGCCGATGATGGCGACCCGAACCTACCGGTCCTGAATCTGCTGGGGAGGAAGGCATGATCGAACTCAAGACCCCCTTTAGGCCCGCCACTGAAGCCGATGCACAACAACTGGCAGATCTTGTCAACTTTGCTGGAGAAGGGCTACCCCTTTACATCTGGGAAAGCATGGCCGAAAAGGATCAGGACCCGTGGGATGTAGGCCGAAGCCGACAGGCGGCAAAGGCGCGGGAAGGCGAAATCATCGTAATGGATTTCGGAGCCGGAGCCGTTGCTGGGTTGACCGGTTACGCAATTGGCGCGCAGCCAACCCCTGTTGGTGAAGATTTGCCGCCTTTGTTCCGACCGATGGTGGAACTGGAAAACAGGGCTCTCGACAGCTGGTACATCAACGTTCTTGCCTGCTATCCGGAGTATCGTGGACGAGGGATCGGATCGCAGCTGCTCCATTTGGCAGAAAGAATCGCGCAAGATCAGGGTATGAGACGGATGAGTCTGATTGTCGCGAGCAACAATTCAGGGGCCCGCCGTCTTTATGAGCGGAACGATTATTCAGAGACCGCGAGATTGCCATGCGTGAAGGAAGGCTGGAAGTCTGATGCTGACGACTGGGTTCTCCTGACGAAACCGCTTTAAGGCATCTTTCGCAATCGGTCCACTTGCCTATCCCCCGGAAGCGTGAAGCGCTGTCCGGGGTCCGCACTTGCCGCGATAACCCTGGTGTGGCGGGCCCGGCTGCGCATCTACATCAGCATCAGCTTGTCGTTCAATGCCATCCAACCACCCGGTTCCTTCATGAAGGAGTCGACGTCGTATTGGCCGAAGATCCGGGTAAGGCCTCGCCGCGTGAATATCTCGACGAACATGGCCGAGGCGGGGCCGACGGCCAGACCGGCCGAGCGTCCGGGAAGGATGCTGTTGATCTTGTTTTCCTGATAGGCGCGCCAATGGACTTCCATCGCGACGCGGGCGATCAGTTTGCCCAGCGTGACCTTGATGCCGAGTTTGGCGACGGTGCTGGCGATGGTCACGCCCAGACCGACGGCGGGAATCGGAATGGCCGCGCCTGCCAGTCCGGTGCCGCGCACGGCAAGCTTGGCGTATTTCGCCTTCAGCATGGCGTCCATCCAGTACATGATCGTCTGGCTGTTCCTGAAGCCTTTTCCGGATGCCTTGATGCCCATGATATGGGCGCCAGTCGTGCCCACGGCACTGCCATGCAGGGCCAAACCGGCGACGTCCACCATGGTCACTGCCGATGCCGCCCCGCTGGCGACGGAGGCAACGCTGCTGCCGAAGCTCTTGACCCCCCGGTCTGTTATATATGAGCGGGTTCGGGGCGACATGCCGGAGAAGCCATGGCTCAGAAACAGCGGATTCTTGATGACGGTGTGTTCGCCGTCGTCCTTCAGGCCGTGGGCGTTGCGCAAAAGATGGCCGATGGTCACGAACGCCGACGCCGCATCGTTGCTTTGAGCAAGAGTCTCGATCACCAGCCAGGCGATGTCTTCCGCATCACCCTGGCCGAGGTCGTTTATGGAGGCTGGATCCGGCATGCATTTCGCTCCTCTGTTCCAGAATTGTCAAGGACATGAGGTGAGCTTAAGCGGCCGGTTATTAAATTTTTATGTTCCCTTGAATGACTTTGGCGGTTGAATATTTCAATCACCGCGCGCAGCCCGGAACCGCAGGCGCACGTAGTCGGCGCTCCAGTGACCGTCTTCGTCGCACAGGCTGGTGGCGAGCCATCCGGTCGCGCGGTTCAGGACCGTCTCGCGATCGCTGTCGGACAGGCCTTTCAGGAATGGATCGGCGAAGGTACGCAGCCAGCCGGTCATGCCCGTGGGCAGCGGCGTCGGCCGGGGAATGAGGTCGATCGTCTCGATCCGGAATCCGTGCGCTTCGAGCACTCGACGATACGCATCAGGTGCCGGAAAATACCACGGCATCCGGGTGGCGCCGTCCACGCCCTGAGCATCGAGGGCCGCAATCAGGGCGGTGACGATGGCGGCGACATTGCCGTGGCCGCCGAACTCGGCGACAAACCGGCCGCCGGGTTTCAGCGCGCGGGCGGCACCGGCCACGACAGCGGCGGGATCGCGGGACATCCAGTGCAGGGCCGCATTGGAGAATACGGCGTCGAATTCGCCCTCGAATGCCAGTTCATGGCCGTCGACCACATGGGCGGCAAGCCCGCGTTCCCGGGCGGCGGCGATCATGCCCGGCGAAGCATCGACGCCCACCACATCGGCGCCGGCCTCGGCCAGACGGGCGGTCAGAACGCCGTCGCCGCAGCCGAGATCGAGAATGCGTTCGCCGCGCGTCGGGGCGAGCAAGTCGAGCACCGCCGAGCCGAGGACGGGAACGAATCCGGCGTCTCGGGCGTATGCTTCGGGATTCCAGGTCTGGCCGGCGGCGTTAGGGGCTTGGTCATTGGCAGTCGTCACGTCGGTTCCTTTTCGGTCGTGTTGCGGGCGTGCGTGTAGCGGTTTTCGTGCGCCGCGATCGGATGCGGAATGGCCGGGCAGCGACACGAGGGGCGAGCCCGCCTTGTCTCCGCCGAACGGCCTGGGTGACGGTCTACCACAGAGGCGCGTCACCGGACCAGGCAGCGCGCAGAAGTGCAGCGATTCCCTGCAGATTCAACTCGCGCGGGTTCCAGTAGGGAGACCCCAGCGCGATTTCGGCCGCCGTCATGATATCCTTTTCCTTCATGCCGATATCCCGAAGGGCGCGCGGCGCGTTGATGCGCCTGGCGAAGTCGTGAAGCGCCTTCCCGGGGGAGTCGCCGTCGAACACCTCCGCCACCGGTTGCAGCAGTTCGGGAACTGCGCCGGCATTGTAGGCGATGGTGTGCGGAAGCAGGATCGCGTGTGTTTCCGCATGAGGAAGACCGAACGATCCGCCGAGGACGTGGCTCAGTTTGTGGTGCAGCGCCATCCCCACCTGCGCCAGCACCGTTCCGCACAGCCATGCGCCATAGAGCGTCTCGCCTCTGGCCTCCAGATCCTGCGGATCGCGGCAGACCGTCGGCAGGGCGTTGCGAAAGGCTTTCATTCCCTCGATCGCCAGAAGTGTGGCGATCGGGTTGCGGTCGCGCGCGTAGAGACCTTCAGCCGCATGCGCGATGGCGTTCATGGCGCTCGCCGCCGTGATCGGCAGCGGCAGGGCGCGCACCAATTCCGCGTCGTAGAGGATGACCGCGGGCTGCACCCGCGCGTCGGTGATCGTCGTCTTTCGCCCTTCCTTCGTCTGCCCGAGAACCGGTGTCGCCTCGCTACCGGCATAAGTGGTGGGCAGGGCGATCTGCGGCAGGCCGGTGCGCAACGCCAGCGCCTTCGAGAGACCGATGGCCGAACCGCCGCCGACGGCGACGAGGCAGTCGGCCCTCATCGCCAGGACATCGTCGAGAGCGGCCGCGGTCACCTCGACCGGCGTGTGCATCTGCGCTCGCGGCAGAACGCCGGCGGCCAGCGGCCCCAGCGCCCCCGCAAGCTCCTGCCCCAGCCCTTCGTGCCGGGGGGTCGACAGGACCACGGCTCGCTGTGCGCCCAGCCGCTCGGCTTCCTCGGGAAGCGTCCGGCGCCGGCCGGGGCCGAACGAAACGCGCAGCGCCGGCTGCGAGAGCGCGAATTCCTGCTGAAATATATCCATAGTCGATACTTTCGATCAGAAGGGCACGTCGCCCTCACGTGGATCTCGCCCATGCTGCCATCATTACAGAAATTGCAACAGTCCATGCACGATAATGACCATACCGAAAACAGGCCGGGCCACCCATCTCTTCGGTCATGAATATGATACCGGAATTGGAGCGAGTGCCATGCTGACCCAGATCAAAGGCCTGCACCATGTCACGTCGTTGGCAGCGGATGCGCAGCAGAACAATGACTTCTTCACCAAGCTTCTCGGCCTTCGCCGGGTCAAGAAGACGGTCAATTTCGACGAGCCCAGCGTCTATCACCTCTATTACGGCGACGAGGTCGGCACGCCGGGCAGCATCATCACATACTTCCCGTTCCCCAATATCGCCGAAGGCCGCCCCGGCGCGGGCGAGGTCTCGCAGACAGTCTTTGCGGTGCCGGAAGGCTCGCTCGGCTATTGGGCGGAGCGGTTGGCAGCACAGGGCGTCGCGGGGCTCCGGGAGGATGAGAGCTTCGGCGAAAAGCGGCTTGGTTTCCAGGGGCCTGATGGCGACGGCTTCGTGCTCGCCGAGGTGGCGGACGACCCGCGCGCGCCATGGGCTGGCGGCCCGGTGCCCGCGGCGGACGGCGTGCACGGCTTTCGCGGCATGACCATGCGGCTGCGCGACGGCGGTGCCACGGCTGAACTGCTGAAGTTCATGAACTACGAGGAGGTGGACCGCAAGGGAGCGGTGACGCGCTATGCGGTCAGGGGCGGCAACGGCGCGGACGTCGTCGACCTGGAGGTCCTGCCGGACGCCACACCGGCGCGTCAGGGGGCGGGCTCCGTCCACCATGTCGCCTTCGCCGTCGAGGACCGCGCTGCGCAACTCGAAGTGCGCAAGGCTCTGATGGACACGGGATATAACGTCACGCCGGTGATCGACCGCGATTTTTTCTGGGCAATCTACTTCCGCACCCCGGGCGGCGTGCTCTTCGAGGTCGCGACCAACGAGCCCGGCTTCGACCGCGACGAGGATACCGCGCATCTGGGCGAGGCATTGCGCGTTCCAGCCCAGCACGCACATTTGCGCGACCGGATCGAAGCGAGACTTCAGCCGATCATCGACTGACCCATCACCACCCGCAGCGGGCCCAGTCCAGGTGATCCCGGTCCCGCTGCGGCCAGGAAGGAACGAGCGGATGTCCATCGACGCCTATGTTCACATCTCGCGGCGGCCGGAACCCGGCGCCGCCCTGATCTTCACCTTTCACGGCACCGGCGGCGACGAGCATCAGTTTACCGATCTGGTCGCCCGGATTCTGCCGCGGGCCGGCGTTATCGCGCCGCGCGGCGATGTTTCGGAACTCGGCGCCAACCGCTTCTTCCGCCGCACGGGCGAGGGCGTCTACGACATGGACGACCTCGCCGCGCGTACCGCGAAGATGACCGGTTTCATCAGTGCCCATCGCGCAGCGAACCCCGGCGCGCCGGTCCTTGCGCTGGGCTATTCCAACGGGGCAAACATCCTCGCTTCGGTTCTGTTCGAGGCGCCCGAGCTTTTCGACCGCGTGGTGCTGATGCACCCGCTGATCCCGTGGCAGCCGGAGCCGAACCCCGGCCTCCCCGGGGCGAAGGTCCTGATTACCGCCGGCCGCAGGGACCCGATCTGCCCGCTGCCGCTGACGGAGGCGTTGGTCGACTATCTCGAAATCCAGGATGCCGCGGTCGAACTCACATTGCACGACGGCGGCCATGAGGTGCGCCAGCAGGAAATCGACGCCGTCGCCGCTTTCCTAACCCGCCCCGACTGACCCGGGAACGCTCGTGCGTGTAGCGGTTTCCGCGCGCCGCGATCGGGTGCAGAATGGTCCGGCATCGACACGAGGGGCGAGCCCCTCTTCGTCTGCCGGCAAGAGCAGACGCCAGCCTGAAACGGTGCGGGAAGGAGTGCAATCATGACCTTGGCCGAGCATCCCGGGACCTATATGCCCGGATTCGGAAACGATTTCGAGACCGAGGCCCTGCCGGGCGCCTTGCCCCAGGGTCAGAACTCGCCGCAACGGTGCGCCTATGGCCTTTACGCCGAACAGCTTTCAGGCTCGCCGTTTACCGCGCCACGCGGCACGAACGAGCGGTCGTGGCTCTATCGCATCCGGCCCAGCGTGCGCCATTCCGGGCGATTCAAGCCGGTCGACCGCCCCTGGTGGCGAACGGCGCCGGCCATCGACGATCACGGCCTGCCGCTGGGCCAGCTTCGCTGGGCGCCGCTGCCGATGCCGGTGGAACCGACCAGCTTTATCGATGGCATCCGCACCATGACCACCGCCGGCGATGCGCTGAACCAGGCCGGCATGGCCGCGCATACCTATGCCTTCAATGCCGACATGGTGGACGACTATTTCAGCAACGCCGACGGCGAGATGCTGATCGTGCCACAAGAGGGCGCGATAGGCGTGGCGACCGAACTGGGCGTCATGGATGTCGCGCCGGCGGAAATCTGCGTCGTGCCGCGCGGTATGGTGATCAAGGTGACACGGGGCGCCGGGGTCGACGCAGCGCGCGGCTATGTCTGCGAGAACTACGGGGCGAAATTCACGCTGCCGGATCGCGGCCCGATCGGGGCCAACTGCCTCGCCAACCCGCGCGATTTCAAGACGCCGGTTGCGGCATACGAGGACAAGGAGACGCCGTGCCGCCACCACATCAAGTGGTGCGGCGGGTTCCATGTCACGGAACTGGGGCATTCGCCGTTGGATGTCGTGGCCTGGCACGGCAACTATGCGCCATATAAATACGATCTGCGGACGTTCTCGCCGGTCGGCGCGATCCTGTTCGACCACCCCGATCCGTCGATCTTCACCGTGCTGACCGCCCCGACCGAGGAAGCGGGTACGGCGAATGTCGATTTCGTCATCTTCCCGCCCCGCTGGGCCGTGGCCGAGAACACCTTTCGGCCGCCATGGTTCCACCGGAACATCATGTCCGAGTTCATGGGGCTGGTTTACGGCCGCTATGATGCCAAGGAAGAGGGCTTCGTGCCGGGCGGCATGAGCCTGCACAACATGATGCTGCCGCACGGACCCGACGCCCAGGCCTTCGAGAAAGCATCGACAGCCGATCTCGCACCGGTCAAGCTGGACAACACGCTCGCCTTCATGTTCGAGACGCGGTTTCCCCAGCAGGTGACGCGGTTCGCGGCGACGACTGAAATGCTGCAGGACGACTATCCCGATTGCTGGACGGGATTGGAGCGACGGTTCGACGGGACACCGTGACGATGGCCCGCCGGCCGGTACCCGATGGCAAATACGCCCTCAACAGGAGAGACGAGCGATGAAATTGGCCACACTGAAGGACGGTACCCGCGACGGGCGCCTTGTCGTCGTCTCCCGCGACATAACCCGGTACACCGAGGTGGCGCATATCGCACCGACCCTGCAGGCCGCGCTTGATGACTGGGCGTCGGTGTCGGTCCGGTTGGACGAAGTGGCCGCGACGCTGGCCGCCGGGACCGCACCGGCCCATCGCTTCCATGAACGTGAGGCCCATTCGCCCCTGCCGCGCGCCTATCAGTGGGCGGATGCGTCGGCTTACGTCAACCACGTCGAACTGGTGCGCAAGGCCCGGAATGCCGAGATGCCCGACAGCTTCTGGACCGATCCGTTGATGTATCAGGGCGGATCGGACAGCTTCCTCGCGCCGCGCGCGCCGATTGTCATGCCCGAGGATGAAAGTCTGGGCATCGATATGGAGGGGGAAGTTGCCGTCATTGTGGATGACGTCGCCATGGGCGCGAGCGAGGACGACGCCCGCAACGCGATCCGGCTG
Source organism: Fodinicurvata sp. EGI_FJ10296 (assembly GCF_040712075.1). Classification (NCBI taxonomy): domain Bacteria; kingdom Pseudomonadati; phylum Pseudomonadota; class Alphaproteobacteria; order Rhodospirillales; family Rhodovibrionaceae; genus Fodinicurvata; species Fodinicurvata sp. EGI_FJ10296. The sequence goes on along the minus strand of NZ_JBFCVL010000003.1, from coordinate 469,928 downwards.
ATCATGCTGGTCAACGACGTGTCGCTGAGGGCCCTCGTTCCCGGCGAGCTGGCCAAGGGTTTCGGCTTTTTCCAGTCCAAGCCGTCGTCGGCGTTCTCGCCGGTCGCCGTGACGCCCGATGAACTGGGCGATGCCTGGGACGGCGGCAAGGTCCATCTGCCGCTGCTCGTCAGCTATAACGGCGCCGCGTTCGGCCGGGCGAATGCCGGCGTCGACATGACCTTTGATTTTCCGCGCCTGATTGCCCATGCCGCGCGGACTCGCCCGCTGTCCGCCGGTACGATCATCGGCTCCGGGACGGTGTCGAACAAGGAAGGCGATGGGCCGGGCCGCCCGGTGGCTGACGGCGGGGCGGGGTATTCCTGCATCGCGGAAATCCGCATGATCGAGACCATCCGCGACGGCGCGCCAAAGACGCCGTTCATGCGCTTTGGCGACACCGTCCGCATCGAAATGAAGGACGACAACGGACGGTCGATCTTCGGGGCGATCGAACAGACGGTGGAGCCGTATCGCGAATAGCAAACAACAGGTGACCGATCGGGCCGGCTCGTAGCGGCTGATCGACGTTTTCGCCGCCGGGCCGCCGGGCACCGCCGATCGTGTGGACACGGATTCAACGGTCGTGATAGCGTCCGACCCGGATGGTCCGCGTCGACGGCAAACGCCGTAGGCGGGGCTAAGAGGGAACCCGGTTTGAAGCCGGGGCTGCCCCCGCAACTGTAAGCGGATAGACGGTATTCGCAGTCGGGTCATTCGACTCGACATGCCACTGGGCAATGCCCGGGAAGGCGGAATAATTGTCTCGGACCCGCGAGCCAGGAGACCTGCCATCCAATACCATGGCCGACAGGCTGGGACGGGGTGTGCCCGGAGGACCGTATGATGACTCCCTCTTCGCGTACTCCAGCAATGCTGTCGGCCGATTCAATCGTGAGGACCATTCCCTCGCATTCGTGGGAGACGATAATGAAGAAGACTTTCCTGGCCGCATCGCTGGCGGCATTCATGGCGGCTGGCGTGGCCATTGCCCATCACGGCGAAACGCCAGTTGAAGTCGGGGCGATGGCGGTCAGCCATTCCTGGACCCAGGAAACCTCGGCAACTGCCCATTCCATGTCCGTGTTCACCACCATCGACAATCATGGCGAGGAATCCGACCGCCTGATTTCGGCCGGCACCGACTTCGCGGATGCAGGTGTATTCCGGGCGCCGGTCCTGAGTGAGGACGGGGCGCTTCAGGTCGTCGATGTCCCCGCCGTGGAGATCGCCCCCGGCCAGACCCTGACGCTGGAGCCCGGCGGCGTCCACATCGTGCTGCCCGATGTCCAGCAGGCATTCCTTGAAGGCGATCACTTCCACATGGATCTGGAATTCGAGAAGGCCGGAAGCGTGAGGGTCGCGGTGGACGTCGATCACGGTCATGATGATGACGACGCCCGCGATCACGACCGCGCGTCCTGATCTAAAGCGACCGGTCGGAAAGGGACGGCGCGCGACCGAGGTATGACCCTGGCGCTATAGTGGCAGGGCGTCGTCTTCCTTCAGCGAGTCCAGCACGATCGAGGTCTTGACGTGCTGGACCGACTCGTGCGGCAGCAGAATGTCGTTCACGAATTCGGAAAGGCCCTTGAGGTCGGTCGTCACGACCTTGAGAAAGTAATCCATTTCGCCGGTCAGGGCGTGCGCTTCCAGAACCTGTGGCAATCCCCGCACCAGGTCCGCGAACCGGCGGGCGTTGTCGCGGTTGTGGGTCGCCAGCGTCACCGAGATGATATTGACGATGCCATAGCCGAGCTTCGCCCGGTCGAGCCGGGCGTGATAGCCGAGGATGAAGCCGTCGGCCTCCAGCCGCGAGCGCCGGCGCGAGCATTGCGACGGCGACAGATTGATCCGGTCCGACAACTCGTTATTGGTCAGGCGCCCATCGGCCTGCAGGCAGGCGAGCAATCGACGGTCGAAGTCATCGAGGGGCCTGGAGTCCGTCATCTTTGCCACCTTTTCTGCATGATCCGTGCACAGGATCGGCTATTCGCGGCCCCGTATGCAAACACATTGCGGCAGTGATGCGCAATAATGGCTCCCAATGCGCTAGAGCGCGCTCCCTCTACCTTCAGGAGATATGAGCCATGGGACCGTTTCCCCACGACGCCCCGCCGGCAAAGATCGACGATGAGAACCCCGCCGGCACCGACGGATTCGAATTCGTTGAATTCGCCCATCCCGATCCGGCGGCATTGGAAGCGCTGTTCGAGCGTATGGGCTATGTGCCCGTCGCCCGGCACAAGTCGAAGGCGGTCACAGTCTGGCGACAGGGTGATGTCAATTACATCGTCAACGCCGAACCCGGAAGCTTTGCGCACCGTTTCGTCGAAACGCACGGCCCGTGCGCCCCGTCAATGGCATGGCGCGTGGTCGACGCCGATCACGCCTTCCAGCATGCTGTATCCAAGGGTGCCGTTCCCTATGAAGGCGACGACAAGACGCTCGACGTGCCGGCGGTTGAGGGCATCGGCGGGTCGTTGCTGTATTTCGTCACGCGTCCCGAAGACGGCCAATCGCCGTATGAAGCGGAATTTGAATGGCTGGGCGAGCCCGACCCGCGCCCCGAAGGCGTCGGATTCTATTATCTCGACCATCTGACCCATAATGTTTTCCGTGGCAATATGGACAAATGGTGGGCATTCTATCGGGAGTTGTTCAATTTCCGCCAGATCCATTTCTTCGACATCGAAGGCAAGATGACCGGGCTGGTCAGCCGCGCGATCACGTCGCCCTGTGGCAAAATCCGCATTCCTTTGAACGAATCCCGCGACGACAAAAGCCAGATCGAGGAATATCTGAGGAAATACAATGGCGAAGGTATCCAGCATATCGCGGTTGGTACCGACAACATCTATGACGCGACCGACAAGCTTGCCGACAACGGGCTGAAATTCATGCCCGGCCCGCCGGAGACCTACTACGAGAAGTCACATGGCCGCGTCACCGGACATGACGAGCCGATCGACAGGATGAAAAAGCACGGCATTCTGATCGATGGTGAAGGCGTCATCGACGGCGGTATGACCAAGATCCTGCTGCAGATCTTTTCCAGAACCGTCATCGGCCCGATCTTCTTCGAGTTCATTCAGCGCAAGGGCGATGAAGGGTTCGGTGAAGGCAATTTCCGGGCCCTGTTCGAATCCATCGAGGAAGATCAGATTCGGCGCGGCGTATTCAAGGACGAGTCTGCTGCCTGACCCGGGTGCCTGACCCCGGTGCCTGACCCCGGTGCCTGACCCCGGTGCCTGACACGGGCCGGCCGGGAGCCGCAATGGTTCCCGGCCGGCGTCCTTTGCAGGGTTATTCGCGACCCTCGACCGTGACGCTGTGCAGGGTCCATTCGCCGCCGGCATTGATCAGCGAGAAGCCGTCGAACCCGCCGGAAAAGGCATTGTCCCTGGCGCGCAGAATGACGTTGCCATTTGCGGCGACCGTCATTGTGCCGTCGGGCTGGCGTTCCCAATCCAGCGTTACCGTCTGGTCGTTGGACAGTGATAGAGATGCACTGTCCAGGGCGACCTGATCGCCGCTCGTGATGCGCAGCAGCGTCAGCGGCTCGGCATTGTCCTCAAGATAGGCCAGCCGATAGCCCTGGCCGAGCTGGCTGCCGCGATACGGGCCGATATTGATCTGTCCGCCATTGAAGTCGCGTCCGGAAATTTCCGTTGTAATCCGGAAACTGTCGGGTATGGAGACAGCGGTTTGAGCGGCGGCCACACCGCCCTGAGACGGCAGGCGGATGCCGAGTTCGCGTTCAAGAACCGATCCCAGCAACTCAAGCCCGGCGCCTTCCAGTGTATCTGCGCGGGGCTGTGCCATACGGCTGGTCAATCCGCCGTTGCGCACGGAAAACTGACCGGTCGAGATCCGCCATCCGGGGTTCGAGGTATAATCGCCGTCATCGAAATCGTCGGACAGCAGGGTCACGAAATCGCCCGGACCGCTATCGCCGTTATCGTCCTCGGCGCTATCATCCTCATCATCATCATCATCATCGGGGGCTTCGCCCTGCAGTCGGGCGAGCAGTTCGGCCGAAACGCGGCCGGTGGGGTCCATACCGGCATCCGACTGGTAGGTTCTGATCGCCGTCCGGGTGGTCGGGCCAAGCACGCCATCGGCCGGGCCGGCATCGTATCCGCGGTCGTTCAGGGCCTGCTGAACGGTGGCGACATCCCTGGTCGTCAGATCGTCGCTGTCATCGCGATTGTCGTCTGCGCGCAGATCCTCAAGCAGTTCAGACGTGGCGCGGCCCGTCACAAGGTATCCCCGATCGCGTTCATAGTCCCGGATCGCGTCGCGCGTGGCCTGGTTCATTTCTCCCGAAACGGCGGGAATACGGTAATCGCGCTGGCGCAATTCCGATTGGATGGCGGCGATCATATCCGCCTCGTCGTCGTCGGTGCTGGTATCGTCCTCGGGTTCCTCTTCGGGCTCCTCGACGCTGCCGAACCGCTCCTCGACGCTTTCACTGATATGGTTCAGCAGCGATTGCGAGGGCTCGCCGGTAACCAGCAGTCCCTGGTCGTCCTGATAAGCCTCAATCGCGCTGCGTGTGCGCGATCCCATCAGGCCGTCCTCAGGACCGGCATCGTAACCGAGCCGGTTGAGCCGGGTCTGGATCGCCATAACGCCGCGCGATTGCGCGACCTGCACGGTGTCCGACTGACCCGAAGCGGGCTGCGTGCCCACGGAACTGCGATCCGCAGCGGCCCAGGCGGGTGGATTGGCGCGCTCGGAAGCCGCAAAGGCCGCCCCCGGCATCGCCGTGGTGGCCAATAGAACGGCGACGAGTGCTGTCGGATGCCGCTTGGGGATCATTGGCAAATTCCTCCTTATTATCGCAACTGTACAGGCATACAGATGACCATTGCCCGATCAGAATCAATAAGGAGGACTAGACGCCTGCAGAGTCGCGCGGCGTGATATCTTGGTGATTATATGAGCGCTTGTTTATATGGATTGAAGTTCGGATCGGCTGCCGCCGAATTTGTTGCTGTTTTGTTTTTCCTGCGTGTCGGGGCGTAGCGACGCAACTGGGGGCTGCCGGCAAACCGACAGCCCCCGTCGTGTGGCCACTGGGATCAGAGGCCGATGGGGAAAATGTCTTCGAACGGGTCGGGTATGCAGCCACCGTCGATGACGCCGCCGGAGATATCGTCGATCTCGCTGACGGACAAGGTGCGGATTTCGGTTTCGGCGATCGTGTTCGACGTTTCGTTAATCATGGGTTCTCTCTCCTGTCATGGATGAAGCTGGCGCGATGAAATGCGTGCCGGAGCCGGAATGCTCCAGCGCCGGCACTGGCAATCGAATTCGGCGGTCGGCCCTTACAGGGGCGACGGAAAGGGAATGGGCTCGACCGGGAGGTCGATCCAGATGATGCAGCCGCCTTCCATCACACCGCCGGAGATGTCATCGACTTCGTTGGCGGACAGCGTGCGGATTTCGGTTTCCGTGGTCGTGCTGGACTTTTTGTTAAGCATGGTTTTTGTCTCCCGGACGTGATTGAAAGCAGCCAGATATACGGGCTGACTCTGATGCTGTTATATCTTATACAGATCCCGCTTTTGCGGTATCTGATCTTTCGTCGTCGCATCGGAAATGCATGCTATACTTCTTTTGACCCCGATACCCTTACAGTCTTGCCCCGAAACATGAGGGAGTCAATAGAAAAGCACGTAAAAGTTGTAACTCGGTCTTGGATTGGCTGTGGCTGGTGTCCGCCGCTTTCCTCACGCCGTCTCGAAGCCTATGATCGTCGGCAACGCCTGGATCATGAAACATAATGGGGAAACGCAATGAGCAGCGCCACAAAGGTAGCGGTCATCACCGGGGCCGGCACAGGGGTCGGCAGCGCAACGACAAAGGCGCTTGCCGCCGAGGGATACGCGGTTGTCCTGACCGGCCGGCGCCGGGAGCCGCTGGAGACGGTTGCCGAGGCGGTAGCGGCGGCGACGCCGGGTGCGAAGACGCTGGTTGTTCCGGCCGATGTCGGCGATCCCGATCAGGTCAGGTCGCTGTTCGATACCGTGCAATCTACCTTTGGCCGACTCGATCTGCTGTTCAATAACGCGGGCACCGGGACACCGCCGGTTCCGTTCGACGAAATTCCGTTGGCAGACTGGCAAAAGGCCCTGGCCGCCAATCTGACCGGCGCGTTCCTGTGTAGCCAGCAGGCGTTTCGTCTGATGAAGGCCCAGACGCCGCGCGGCGGGCGCATCGTCAACAATGGGTCGATTTCGGCGTATACGCCACGGCCCAATTCTGCGCCCTATACGGCGACCAAACATGCGATCTCGGGTCTGACGAAGTCGTGCGCCCTGGATGGGCGGGCCTTCGACATTGCCTGCGGTCAAATCGACATCGGCAATGCAGCGACGGAAATGACCGAGGCGATGAAGGACGGCGTACTTCAACCCGACGGCACGAAGCGCCCGGAGCCGCGCATGAACGCCGACGATGTGGCTCGGGCAGTCATCTATATGGCCAGCTTGCCGCTCGATGCCAATGTGCTCAATATGACAGTGATGGCGACGAAGATGCCATTTGTCGGCCGAGGATAAGCAATCTCAGAAAAAATAATTACAATAGTAATGCTTCGAGATCGAAGTTAACATTGCCGTAATCGGGAATTTAAACTGTATTTTTATTGAGGAATTGTGCTATTGGGGGTCGTCGGGACGGTGCTGCTATGGCAGCGGCGCCGCAACGGCTGGCAGCCGATGGGTACGACAGGTGATAGTACGTACAGTTTCTCATCTTTGTGTGCTGGCGGCGGTTTTCCTTTCGGCGGCGGCGATTGCGGCTGATCAGGAAAGCCGCGCGCTTGCCGGGCCGGTGCTGCTCGAAGTATCCGGACAGGGCGGCGCACCGGTCCTTCGCCGGTTCGATCGCGATGCGCTAATGGCGCTGCCGCAGACCTCGATCCAAACCTATACCGACTGGACCGACGGGCCCCAGCAATTCGACGGCGTGCTTCTGGTTGACCTGCTCGATCATGTCGGTGTCGAGGGATCGGTCATCACGGCGCATGCGCTGAACGACTATTACGCCGAAATCCCGGCGTCCGATCTGTCCCGGCACGATATCCTCATCGCTCATACCTGGAATGGCGAACGCATGCGGGTCCGCGATCGTGGCCCGCTTTGGATTATCTATCCGTCAAACAATCGGCAAAGCGGACAACCCGATATCGATAACAGCAAAATGGTATGGCAGTTGCAGAAGCTCCATGTATCGGAGCAGTGAACCCATGGACCGCGGTATCCGCTTGCGGGTCTTTTTCATTGCCGCTTTCGGCCTTTCGTTTTTATGTCTGTTGATATCAAATGTATTTTATCTCTATAAAGAACAAGAGATAAAATCCTATTTGTCCCGGACCAATTCGTGGGTTGCGTGGCAGATCGAGAAAGAGCATCTGCGGTTTCTCGGCGCCGTGGACGAATTGAGTATTGAGGCGACGGACGCTGCTCATGAAAATGCCCTGCTTTATTTCGATCTGCTGCTCAGCCGCTTTCCCGTCGCCCTGAACGGAACGGAGTCGGCCTTTCTCCGCGATGATCCCGAAGCCCTCGAAACCGTTTTGTCGCTGCGGGATGCGGTGCTGGGGCTGGAAAGCGCGATCTTCAACGTCGATCCCGCCAATCGCGAGGCGCTGCTACGGGTCCGCGAGCAGGTCCACAGTGCGCTGGGGCCATTCGCCGATGACCTTTCGCGTCTGACGGCGTCGTTTTCTACCGGTCGCCGGGCGCAGGAACTGTTCGACCAGGTTTTCCGGAATCAGCGCATTTCGCTTTACCTGACGGTGGGGTTGCTGGTCACGGCGACGACCATTCTGGGATTTCTGGTCGTGGAGGTCCTGCGGCGTCGACGCTATGCCGCCGAGCAGGAACAACTCTATCGCCGTGCCGAAGCGGCCAGCGCCGCCAAATCGGCCTTTCTCGCCAATATGAGCCACGAGCTTCGAACGCCGCTCAATGCTGTCATCGGGTTTTCCGAGATCATGCGCTCGGAAGCCTTCGGGCCGGTCGGCTCCAAGCGGTACCACTCTTATCTGGGTGACATTCATCAGGCCGGCAATCACCTGCTGAACGTCGTCAATGCCGTCCTCGATATCGCCAAGCTGGAGCGATCGGAAATCAATCTGGACGAGGGGCGCTTCCTGATCGACGAGGTTCTGGACTTTGCCGTCTCGGTTCACGAGCCGCACCGGGTGCGCGAGGAAAAGCAGTTCGATGTCCAGCGCGGGGTCGATGACGACACGACGATCGAGATCCGCGGCGATCTTCAGATGTTTCGCCAGATCCTGCTGAATATCCTGAGCAATGCCGTCAAATTCACGCCGGCGCATGGCTGTATCGGCATCATTTGCATCGTCCGGACCGACCGGCTGGAGATTCGCGTCGAGGATGAAGGGCCAGGCATCGATCGCCGCGACCGCCGGCGCGTGTTCGATCCATTCTTTCAGGCCGATCAGAGCTGGACACGCTCCCATCAGGGGGCCGGTTTGGGGCTGCCGATCGCCCGGGGCTTTGCGCGCGAGCATGGCGGCGATCTCTGGCTGGAGAGCGAGCCGGGAGAAGGAACAACAGCCGTGCTGACCCTGCCGCGGGATCGGATTTCTCTGGTGCCGAACCCCCGGGTCGCAAGGGCCGGTCATCGTCCTGTTCCCGGCGTCGACAGTGAAGCGGTCGACCCGGTCACTTCAGATCGGGTGACTGCGGACCAAGTGACCCCTGATCGGGCGGCCGGATAGCCAGAGCAAGGCCAGCGATTGCCATGTAGTGTGACGCTGCCGCCATGCCCCATCGAGCCGGTCTTTTTGCGCCGCTATTGATCCGGCCACGAGGCGCGCCCACTGTCTGATAGAGGGCGAACCCCGGAAATCTTGGCACGGACTCATGATGACAGACCTTCCTCAGCGCGGCGCGCTGCCTGACGACCTCACCTTCCTGCTGAAGAAATACCCGCGCGAGGAATGGCCCGGTAATCCGAAGCTTGGGCAGACCGGCGCATTCTGGCTGCAGCGCCATGGCATGTTCCGCGAACTCGGCGGCCTGCTGCTCAACGGCACCACGTCCTATTGGGAGGAGAAGATCGGTGCGGACGATTTCAGGCAGTGGTTCATCCCCCGCCTGCAGTTTTTTCTGTCGTCACTGAACGATCATCACCGCATCGAAGATACAGCTTATTTTCCGGCCTTTCAGAAAGCTGAACCGAATCTGGCACGCGGATTCGAGATTCTGGACCAGGATCATCACATTCTGCACGACGCCATCGAACGGCAGGTCCAGACGGTCAACACCCTGCTGCAGACCGAGGCCGGGCAGGCCGATGCGCTTCGGCGCGCCGCCGATGCGCATGCGACCGCCAGCGCGTCGATGGTGACGATGCTGCAGCGTCACCTGGACGATGAAGAGGATCTCATCATCCCGCTGCTGATGGATCGAGGCGAGGGCACAATTCTCTGAGCGTGCCCCGGTCCTGCGACTTTGCCCCGATCATGTTTTACGCGATTGAGAGGGCATCGGCGCAGCCTGGCCCCCACCCTGATCGTCCCCGCCCTTATCGTCCCTGGGCACCGATCGGGGACCGCGAGCCGGATGAGCCCGGTCACGTGTCTACTTGGGAGAGTTGCTGCACGAGGTCCCGGGTCGGCAGCGCGTCCCTTAGTGGCCGCGCAGCGCCCGGGACGATCAGGGTGTGGACATCACCATTCTCGCTGTCGATACCAATCTGTGCACACGGAAGGCCCCGGGATTCGGCCCCTGAACCCACCTCATTGACTTGCTCACTGGATGGGCACGGACCATCCCGGCGCTGCACAAGCGCATAATCTTGCGCCATACCATTGCCTTCTCATGGCCGTCCATGCTGGTATACCTTCGGCATACGACTTGCGTATGAACAAGGAGGGCCGTGTGGTCCCGTCCGGCATCCGGCCTTTACGGCTGATGGGTGTGGGGCGGCCAAACGGTTCGAATTGCGTAGGCACAGGGAGACAAAAAAATGTTCAATCTCAAGAATACAGCGATCGCGGGCGGCGCCATGGCGCTTGCGCTGGCAGCGGCAACCGCCTCGGCGCAGGAGCCGATGCGAACCGGCGTCGACGGCACGTTTGCCCCGCACGCGATGCCGACCCTCGATGGCGGCGTCGAGGGCTTCAACGTCGATCTCGCGAACGAGATCGCAGCGCGTCTCGGCCGCGAGATCGAGATCGACGCCACGCAGTATTCCGGCCTTTTGCCGGCACTGCAGGCCGGTACCTACGACTTCATCGCCGCACCGACGACCGTCACCGAAGAACGCGCGGAGAACCTTCTGTTCACCGAAGGCTATCTGAACACGGACTATCAATTCGTCGTCCGCACAGGCACCGAAGAGATCACCGATCTGACACAGCTTGAGGGCGAGGTCATCGCGGTCAATCGCGGGTCTGCCTATGAATCCTGGGTCCGCGAACTCGAAGACGAGATCGGCTGGATCATCGAGACCTATGGCACCAATACCGATGCCGTCCAGGCCGTGATCACCGGGCGCGCCCTTGCCAACGTCGCTGGCAATACGGTTGCGGCCTGGGCCACAAAGAATAACGACTCGATCGAACTGTCGTACCTGCACTCCACCGGTCTGGTCTGGGCGACGCCGCTGCGCCTCGACAGCGCGGAGCTGCGCAACGAGATCGACGAAGCGATCGAGTGCATGAAGCTCGACGGCACCATGGCGGCGATGCACGAAGAGTGGTTCGGCGTCCCGCCAGAAGAGGGGTCGGCGGCGGTCACGGTGTTCCCGGGCTACGGCGTTCCCGGCACGCCGGGCTATGACGACACCGAGCACGAGCCCGATTGCGGCTGAAGCCCGGCCTTTCCCTCCAGAGAGTGAGGCTCCAGCGGGCGGGGCCCGGCCCCGCCCGTCCGGCTGTAAGGAGATCGAACTGGTGACGTCGGAAGTCATTCTGGATGTGCGCGGGTTGCGCAAATCTTTCGGACCAACGGAAGTCCTGAAGGGGCTGGATCTGGCGGTCGATCCGCAGGAACTGGTGTTCATCATCGGCCCGTCGGGGTCGGGCAAGAGCACCTTCCTGCGGTGCATGAACCGCCTTGAGGAACCCTCCGCAGGGTCGATCATGATCGACGGCGTCGATCTTCTGAACCCGAAGACCAACATCAATCTGATGCGGCAAAGCATCGGCATGGTCTTTCAGTCGTTCAACCTTTACCCCCACATGACGGCGCTTGGGAACGTGTCGCTGGCGCTGCGAAAGTCGCTGGGGCGCAGCCGGGCCGAGGCTTCGGAGCGGGCGCGGGCGGCGCTCGATCGCGTCGGCCTGGCCGAAAAGGCCGATGCCTATCCCGCCGAACTGTCCGGCGGGCAGCAGCAGCGCGTCGCCATTGCCCGCGCGCTGGCGCTAGAGCCGAAGATCATGCTGTTCGATGAACCCACCTCGGCGCTCGACCCGGAGCTTGTCGGCAGCGTGCTCGCTGTCATGCGTGACATGCGGGAATCGGGCATGACCATGGTGGTCGTCAGCCACGAGATGCGGTTCGCGCGCGACGCGGCCGACCGCGTCATCTTCATGGATCAGGGCAGCATCGTCGAGCAGGGCAAGCCAGCCGACATATTCACGGCCCCGAGCCATGAGCGTACCAAGGCATTCCTTTCCGATCTGACGCCCAATTGAGCGGAACCGTGGGTATGGGACTTCTCGCCAATGGATGATATTGCGCCCGACGCATCGCCGCCGGACACGACCCTGCTGGACGCGCCGGCCACCGATGCCTGGTCCGTCTTCGTGCGGACCTTTTTCAATCCGACACTGATCGACCGCTATACGCCGTCGATTCTGGAAGGCATGTGGATCACGATTCAGGTGGCGGCACTGGTGGTCATCACCGGCATCGTTCTGGGATTGATTCTGGCCAGCCTGCGGACCTTTCGTATCCGGCCGATCAACTTTCTGATCGTCGTATTTGTCGACATGTTCCGGGCGTTGCCGCCCCTGGTCGTGATCCTGCTGGTCTATTTCGGCCTGCCCGGCGTGGGCATCAGTCTCACCGGCTTCGCCGTTCTTTGGCTGGTGCTGTCGCTGATACTGGCTGCATTCGCCGAGGAAATCTTCTGGTCCGGGATCCTGTCGATCCGGCAGGGCCAGTGGGAGGCGGCGCGATCGACAGGACTGACCATGACCCAGACCCTGGGTTACGTGGTCCTGCCGCAGGCCGTGCGACTGACGGTGCCGCCGCTGACCAACCGCACGATCGCCATCACCAAGAACACCGCGCTGGGATCGGTGATTGGTGTGCCCGAGATTCTGTCTCAGGCGAGCAGCGCGCAGAGCTTTTCCGGCAGTGCGACGCCGCTGATGATGGGCGCGATCGCCTATGTCGTGCTGTTCATTCCGGTCGTCCTGTTCGGGCGCTGGCTGGAAACCCGTTTTGCCTGGAGGCGTGCCTGATGGATGCGCTGCTCGATCAGTTCTTCAACATCCAGATCATGATGGATGCCTGGCCGATCGTCTGGCGCGGGCTGCGCATGACCCTGCTGCTCTGCATCGTGGTCATCCCGCTCGGCCTGATCAGCGGTCTGGCCGTCGCGCTGACATGTGGCGTCCGCAATCGCGCCGTCCGCTGGACCATGTACGGCTTCGTCGATTTCTTTCGCGCGGTGCCGCCGCTGGTGCTGCTGGTCTTCGTGTATGCCGGTATGCCGTTTGCGGGGATGCGGCCGTCGCCGTTCCTGGCAGTGGTGATCGCCTTCGTGCTGAACAATGCCAGCTACTACGGCGAAATCTATCGTGCCGGCATCGACAGCATCGGCAATGGGCAGTGGGAAGCCGCGCGGTCGACGGGGCTGAACGGGTTCCAGACGCTTGGCTATGTGGTGATTCCGCAGGCGGTCCGGAACGTGCTGCCGGATCTCGTCTCCAATACGGTCGAGGTGGTGAAGCTGACATCGATCGCCAGCGTGGTGGCGTTGCCGGAAATGCTGTATTCAGCCGATATGGCGCGATCGATAACCTACAACCCGTCGCCGATCATGCTGGCAGCCATCGTCTATCTGATCCTGCTATGGCCCTGCGTGCGCCTGCTGAGCCGCCTGGAACATCGGATGGGCCGCTAGCCGGCGAAGGCGCCAATAAAACGACGGACAACAAGAATACCAGACCGATAATCATACGAGGGAATGAATGCCATGAGGACCGTGACCGTTGCCGGCGCCCAGTTGGGCCCGATCCAGAAAGCCGAGAGCCGGGAACAGGTTGTCGCGCGCATGATCGACCTGATGGATCAGGCCAAGGCGAAGGGCGCCGATCTGATCGTCTATCCCGAACTTGCGCTGACGACGTTCTTTCCGCGCTGGTACATGGAGGATCAGGCCGAAGTCGACAAATGGTTCGAAAAGGAAATGCCGAACGCGGCTACCCAGCCGCTGTTCGACCGGGCGAAGGAATACGGCATGGGCATGTCGTTCGGCTATGCCGAACTGACGCCCGACGGCCACCATTTCAACACCAGCATCCTAACCGACAAGACCGGCCGCATCGTCGGCAAGTACCGCAAGACGCATCTGCCGGGTCACGCCGAGTTCGACACCGAGCGCGCGTTCCAGCATCTCGAAAAGCGGTATTTCGAACCGGGCGACACCGGCTTTCCGGTCTTTCGCACGATGGGCGGCATTTTCGGCATGTGCATCTGCAACGACCGCCGCTGGCCCGAAGTCTATCGCGTGATGGGGCTTCAGGGCGTGGAAATGGTCGTGCTCGGCTACAACACCCCGTCGGTGAATTCGCAAAAGGGCGAGGAAGCCGGCGACAAGCGGATCTTCCACAGCAATCTGTCGATGCAGGCCGGCGCCTACCAGAACTCGACCTGGGTCGTCGGGATCGCCAAGGCGGGCAGCGAGGACGGCCACCCGCTGATGGGCGGCAGTGTCATCATCAATCCCGACGGCGAAATCATGGCCCAGGCGAAGACGGAAGACGACGAACTGATAGTTCATGCCTGCGACCTCGACGACACGATCTTCGGCAAGGAAACGATCTTCAACTTCGCAAAGCACCGCCGGATCGAGCACTATGGCCTGATCACCTCGCAGGTCGGCGTCGTTGTGCCGCCGGAAAAGTGATCCCATGACGGATCGGAACGACGAAGGGGGCGGCGTTGCGGCCGATATCGGATTCGACGCCTTGGATCCGGCCCTGCGCTACAAGCTGCTGGTCGGGGTCGTGGTACCCCGGCCGATCGCGTTCGTGACCACATTGGGCGCGGACGGCCAGGTCAATGCCGCGCCGTTCAGCTTCTTCAATGTGTTCTCCGAGGAGCCGCCGCTGGTCGTGCTGGGCCTTCAGTCGAAGCCGGACAATTCGCCCAAGGATACGACCGCCAATATCCGGCGCAGCGGCGAGTTCGTCGTCAATCTCGTCGACGAGGACCTTGCCGAGGCTATGAACCTGTGTGCGGTCGATTTCCCGCCCGAGGTCAGCGAACTGGCCGAAGCCGGTCTGACCACGGCGCCCTGCACCGACATCGCCGTGCCGCGGATCGCCGAGGCCCCGGTTTCGCTGGAATGCCGGCAGGAGATGATGATCGCCTTCGGGCCGCACCGCGACCTGCTGATCGGCCAGGTGGTCCGTCTGCACGCGCGCGCCGGCATTATCGACCCGGTATCGTACCGCACGAACATGCAGGCGTATCGGCCGGTCGGGCGGTTGGCCGGCAGCCAGTACAGCCGCCAGAGTGACGTGTTTTCGATGGTGCGCGAAAACCTGGACGAGTGGCAGGCGCGCCAGGGCGCGCGCCCGCCTGCACGGTCACCCTGAATGCGCCGCCGAAAAGACGATCGCGCCCATCGCCAGGGTGACGGCAGCCTGGGTCGGGTCGATCACCGGGATGCCGAGAGCGTCTTCCAGCGGAGCCCGGTGCTTTGCCATGCCCGCGCAGCCCATGATGACGACATCTGCGCCGTCCCGGTCGCGCAGATCGGTGCCGACGGCGATCATCCGTTCCAGCGTGTCGGCGCCGGACGCGGATTCGGCGACCGACATGTCCAGCGGACGCTCGCCCGCCAGACGGACATCGAGGGCCAGCTGGCGAAGATACCGCAGATGCCGGCGGATCGATTTGCCGGAAATGGCGATGACGCCGAAACGTTCGCCGCGCGACAAGGCCGTCAGAACGCCGCTTTCCGCAATGCCGAAAACCGGCTTTTTGGTGGCCTCGCGGCACACATGGATTCCGGGATCGCCGTAGCAGGCGATGACGAAGGCGTCGGTCCGGGGCTCTTCCTCGGCCACCAGCCGGGCCAGCGGCAGCGCCACGGTCTCGATATGCGCCTGGGTTTCGATGCCGTGCGGCCCTTCGGCCAGACCGATGCAATCGATCACCGGCCCGCCGGCCAGACGCAACGGCGCCAGGGCCTGATCGAGCCCGGCGGTCACCGCGTCGTTGGAATTCGGGTTGATGACGAGGATGCGGCTCATGGGCGTGTTCCTTGACTTCGGGGCAATCGGACAGGGACGCTCACCGGTGGGTGAGACAGTCGAAATGGCAAAGGCCATTCTAACGCTAAGGGGGAGTATAGGGGAATGACTTCGTACGATCTGATCATCCGGGGCGGCACCGTCGCGACGGCTGCGGACGTCATGGCCGCCGACGTCGCCGTCAAGGACGGCCGCATCGCCGCGATCGGGCAAGGCCTGTCCGGCGCCGATCGCGAAATCGACGCAGGCGGCAAGCTGGTTCTGCCGGGCGGGGTCGACACCCACGCACATATCGAGCAGCTTTCCGCGAGCGGGTTGATGAATGCCGATACCTTCGAGTCGGCAACCGTGTCCGCTGCCTTCGGCGGCACGACAACGGTGGTGTCCTTTGCCGCCCAGCATGTCGGCATGAGTCTGTCGAATGTCGTCGCTGAGTATCACGGCCTGGCCGAGAAGGGCGCTGTCATCGATTATGCCTTTCACATGATCGTCGCCGATGCGACGGAAACCGTGATCAAGGACGAACTGCCGCGTCTGGTGCGCGAGGGGCATTCTTCGATCAAGGTCTTCATGACCTATGACCGGATGAAGGTGGACGATCAGAAGCTGCTCGACATCCTGATAACCGCCCGCGAGACCCGGGCGATGGTGTGCGTTCATGCCGAGAACCACGGTATGATTGCGTGGCTGGCCCAGCGGCTTCTCGATCGTGGATACACAGCGCCCAAATACCATGCCGTCAGTCACCCCCGGTCGTCCGAGGCCGAGGCGTTCAACCGCCTGATCGCCATGGCATCGCTGGTCGATCAGCCGATCATGATCTACCACGTCTCGACCGCCGAGGGCGTTGCCGTGATCCGCAAGGCGCGGGGCGAGGGGCTCAAGGTTTTCGGCGAAACCTGCCCGCAATATCTGTTCCTGACGGCGGCGGATCTGGACAAGCCGGGCGCCGAGGGCGCCAAATGGTGCTTCAGTCCGCCGGCGCGCACCACGGCGGATCAGGAAGCCATCTGGCGGGGCCTGGAACTGGGCGATCTACAGACTGTGTCGTCGGATCATGCGCCCTATCGCTTCGACGAAACCGGCAAACTTTCCGCCGGCCCGAACCCGACCTTCAAGCAGGTGGCCAATGGCATGCCGGGTCTCGAAACGCGGATGCCGCTGCTGTTCGACGCCATGGTCTCGAAAGGGCGCATGAACCTGCAGCGGTTCGTCGACATCATGTCGACGACGCCGGCGAAGCTCTACGGCCTCCATCCGCGCAAGGGTTCGATCGCCATCGGCGCCGATGCCGATATCGCGATTTGGGACCCCGAGAAGAAGGTCGCCCTGAACGCCGACATCATGCATGACGGCACCGGCTACAGCCCCTACGAGGGCCGGACCGTGACCGGCTGGCCCGTCACGGTGCTGTCGCGCGGCCGCACCGTGGTCGAGAATGGCGGGCTTCACGTCAAGGCCGGGTCTGGCGAGTTCCTGGCGCGCGAAGCCGGACCCGCCGCCGAACCGACCGGCAACCTGTCGCCGGAATTCGATCCGCAGCGGAATTTTGGCGCGCAACTCTACTGACCGCGGCCGAATGAGATCGGGGAAAGCATTGGCGACATCCCCGGTCTCCGTGGCGCAGCAATCCGCGGCTGACCAAATCGAGGAGAAATTGAACGATTGACGAATGTGAAACCTTGCACGGTCGAGGCGAGTCCGGAGGAAGGCGACGCTATCGCAGGATCGGCAACAACGGCAGACTCGCCTCGGCCTCGCCATTGATATGGCTCACATGCGCACGGAAATAGGGGTAGGTCGCCATCTTGCCAACCTTCTCCATGAAATGCTTCATGGCATCTTCGCTGCCGTCTTCGATCTGGTCATAGGCGATCAGATAACGCGCTTCTATCGATAAAACCGGGCTGGCATCCGACTCCGACTTGCTCTTCTCCGACCCCTTTGTGGCGCGTTCGGTAACGAATACCTTCCATTGCAAAATGGCGGCGATCCGACCCGCGTCTGTGTCGTTATCAATAACGGTCAGTTCATGATCAAGGTTATGGTCGAATGAACCTGAATCCCCATGATTGAAATAGGCTGGTTCGCTTTTGAACTCGGACCCAGTCATGAATATCCGCGCCAAGCGCGCCGACTTGACCACTCGGTTATAATCTTCTGCGGACGGTGCCGCCTTGGGCATCGGCGGTTCTTCGGGAATAAAGCTGCGGAGGCTTTGGTTGACATTGCGGCCTTTCTTGCCCTTGGCCGCGCCAGTCTTGGAACCGGATTTCCGCGCTGGTCCGTCCTTTTTGTCGTCGTCTCCATCCATGATTATGCTGCCTGATTATTGCAGGGTTCATAGCGATCCGTGCCGACGGCTTCTTCGCTTCGGAATCTGATGCTTTTGTGCTCAAGGCGCACGACGTTCTGCCATGTACTGTGTCGACGTTCCCATTCATCGACCGTGACGCCATAGTGGCGATCGAGATCGGCGCGCAGTTGGTCAAGGCGGCTGCAGGTCAGGCGGGGTTCCTGCTTCAAAACATGGTAGATTCGGGCAATCGTCCTCGCCTGCAAGTTCCGGCCGTTTTGTGAGAAGATGCGGCTTATACGTTGTTCGGAAATTCCCAGCCGCTCGGCAAGAGCGCGCTGAGTCATCCCGCTATCATCCATCAGCCACGCTATGTCGTTCACAACATCGGCGAGAAAGCATTCCTCTGCCTCGATCAGGTCATTCTCCGCATCGGGGAACGGCTTTGCCATTTCAGTCCCTTTGCTCATACTAATCTCCAGTTCCTAAAGATCAAGCCTGTGTTTCAGTTCTCAGCTCATTAGAATAGTGCCGATCCTCTTGGAAGCAACAGCGCCATCAGAAGTTTTCATTTTATTTTGTTTTTTCTTCATGCACATTGTGATCAAAAACGTATTTACTCCACCTAACAAAACTTCAGAACCGTACATTCTCAATTGGCGTCCTTTGAAAGCATAAATCTTATATTCTTGTCCAAATCCTGATTTATAGGTGCCTTCGTTACGAAACGCATCTGAACCAAGATACTCGCCATTACGCCATCGCCCGAAATATTTATTTGGAACGGTGCTTTCTCTTCGATCTTCTTTAATAATTTCTAGCGCAACCAACCATTCAGATTTGAGAATGCAAATGCGACCGTTTCGGCCCCGCGCGACACAAAAAATGCCATCATAGGGTTTCTCCAGCAAAAACGGTTCTTGGGTCACGTACTAAACACCTAGGTTAAGTTTGCCGTTTTGTCAACCGGATATATTGACGTTGCGCCCGCAAAATACCCTTATAGCGCGCGTATCGCTATCAGAATATCGCCATGAAATGTAGCGCGAGGGACGAATGGGCCCGCCGAGCTGCGCGAATGGCGTCAGAGACTTTGCTGCGGTGTGAAACTGGCAAGCACACGCTCGGTGGCTACGCCGAGAAAATGTCCCGGCTGGTCGTATTTGATGCGGTCCGTGATGCGGCGCGGGGCATTGACGTGCATTACCGCATTGCCAGAGCGGTTCTATGACCTCGTGGCCAAACCCTGGTCGGTGATGGTCACGAGGCGCCTTGCAAACTCCATATTGGCCTCGGAGCCTTTTATCGCCCGCTCGGTGTCTTCCTCGATCTGAACCAGCTTGTCGACCATCGCCGTGAACACGATCGTCTGGTTTTCCGCCTGGGCCGTCGTCTGATCGGCCATGGACGCCGCATGGTCGAGCGTTCCTGATATCGTCTCGATCAGGGAATGGGCGTCGCGTCCGGTCTGGTCGAGCGCCGTCATTCGCTCGGACAATTCGGTCAAACGGGTGGTCAGCGTCTCGGAAACCGGGGACAAAACCGAGATCAGGTCATTGATTTCGCTTGCCGATGACGACGCGCTTCTGGCCAGCGACTTGACCTCTGTCGCCACGACGGCGAATCCGCGTCCGGCCTCGCCCGCGCGTGCGGCTTCGATCGTCGCATTCAGCGCCAGCAGGTTGGTTTGCTCGGCGATGCGCGAGATGTCGGTCGCCATACGGCCGATATCCTGAAAGCGGCTGTTGAACTCGGCAAGCCGTTCCGTGGCCTGTCTGGTCGTTTCCGCGCCCGATGAAACCGACCGGGTCATATCGGCGACCTGCGCGTGCGCGCGGCTGGCTTCGTCCTTGGCCGTCGCCAGGGCCTGCGTCGCAGTGCTTGCCGCGTCTTTGGTCCTGGCCGCTTCGTCCGCCGTCTGTCGCGCCTCCCGCACTACATCGCCGATGAAGGTCAGCCGTTCGCGCGAGTTGGCGTTGACCGTCCGGGCCGTTTCGCCCATATCGCGGCCGATCGAATTGGCATCACGCAATGCCTCGGTTGCCACTGGCGCATCCGACGGTGCGGTGCGGTCGCTTGTCGCCGGGACATCGTCTTCACTTTGCGCCGACGGCGGCCCGGAATCCGGAACGGGTATCGCGGTGGCAGCCGGTCTCGGGGTGGTTGCAGCGCCGATGGTGGCGACCACGAAGGGCACAAGGACCGTCAAAACTGCGGTCGTCCACGACACAGGTGCCGATCCCGTCAAAGCGTCCCACTGATTCAGCGCGATCAGGATCGGTCCGACGACAGCCGCCGTCAACGCGGATCGGCGCAGGGTCCCGGCCTCCGTCGCGCGGGAAAATACCGTCACCTCATCCGGCATCACCGGCCCTCCTTGCGTTGCTTTTGCTGCTTCCCCGTCCGACGCATAGCCGCGTGATCGTTTGAATTTCGTAAAGACGCACGAAGCTCCCATGAGCGGTGTTCATCGTTCCGCGACGTCGATCCGGTTGCGATAGGCGGTCGATGACAGGGCTGTGCGGACCAGATCGGAGGCCGTCGTGCATTCCAGTTTGCGCATGACATTGGCGCGGTGGATCTCGACCGTGCGGATGCTGACGTCGAGTTCATAGGCGATCACCTTGTTCGGCCGTCCGTCGAGGATAAGCCGGAGAACGTCGTGCTCGCGTGCCGTCAGCCGTTCTATGCGGGCATCGATGCCCGCCTGGGCAAGATCGAGCGATCGCCGCCGCCGGTCGATCTCGAACGCCTTTTCGATGCGGTCGATCAACGCCGTCTCGTCGAAGGGCTTCTCCAGGAAATCGAGCGCCCCGGCGGCGACCGCCCGGACCGCCATGGGGATATCGCCGTGACCGGTGATGAAGATCACCGGCAGTCCGATGCCGTTCTCGGTCAGGGCCTGGTGAAGCGCGAGACCGTCGCGTCCGGGCAGCCGCACATCCAGAACGCAACACCCCGCAGCGTCGGCGGGAAGTGCGGTCTCGAACGCGTCGCCGTCCCTGAATCCCTCGACCGTGAAGCCGCTGGCCCGCAACAGCATCGAGGTGCTGTCGCGCACATCGTCGTCGTCCTCGACCAGATAGACGGTCTCCAGTGGGTGTGCTTCGCGGTCCCGTGATGATCTCATGGCAGTTCTCCGTCCTATCGGCTTCAGGCGGCTGCGCGCCTGATGGCTCTCGCAGGCAGCTTCAGGGTCATCCGGGCGCCGCCAAGCGGTCCGGTCCCGCCGGTCAAGGTGCCGCCGTGCGCTTCGGCAATTCTTTTGCTGATGGCGAGTCCCAATCCGAGCCCGTTGGGCTTTTCGCTGGCGAACGGTGTGAACAGGTCCGGCCGGTCGGGGAGGCCGGGACCGTCATCGTCCACCGAGATCGTAAGGTTGCCGTCGCCGGTTTCGGCGTGGAGGCGCACTGTTCCGCCGGGGCCTGTGGCTTCGCAGGCGTTGCGGATCACGTTGACCAGAACCTGCTGCAACTGAACGGGTGCCGCATGGACGAATGGAAGGTCTTCTTCGATGTCGACATCGATCGTGACAGCGCGACGGACGGGATCGTTCTCCAGCAGGCGGATCACTTCGCGCACAGAGATGGCCGGGGCAATGTCTTCGGCTTGATCGCCGCGGCCGCCGATATATCCGCGTATCCCCTGAAGAATGGCGGCGGCGCGGTCAGCCATGGCGGCGATCCGGGTCACCGCCTCGCGGGCGCCTCGCGCGTCGCCGCTGTCGGTCATTCGTGCCGCAGCCTGAGCATAGCTTTTCAGTGCCGCTAGTGGCTGGTTCAGTTCGTGTGCCAGCCCGGCCGCCATTTCGCCGAGCGCGCTGATCCGGCCGGCCTGCGCCAGGGCCGCCAGCGTTTCCGCGGACTGCCGGTCCGCGCGCAGCCGTTCCTCGGTGGCGGCCATGATGACCAGGATCGTCATGACCAGGATCGTCAGATGGATGTGGAGCGAGAGCAGGTCGTACATGGGATCATGGCCGGCGAACGGGCCGTGGCCCCATGCGGTGCAAGTAATGGCGATCCCGGCCGTGATCGTCAGCAGAGCCGTCGTGATGCGGGTATCCATGCGTATCGCCGCAAGGATGAGCCCGGGGAATACCGCATAGGAGAGGGTTTCCATCAAGGCGCCGCCAATGAAATTGGTATAGCCGATCCCTGCGAGGGCCAGACTGCCGGCGACGATCAGCCCGGTTTCGGCGGTGAAACGGGGCAGGGGATCGCGCCGGCGTCCCCAGACCAGAATGAGCGGCGCAATGAAGGCGATACCCGTGAAATGGGCGACCCAGCAGACCCACCACATTTCAGTGAACATGATGGCGCCATGCTCGGCCGCCATCGCCGCGGCGCCGGTCAATCCGGAAATTCCGCCACTTGCCACGGCTGCGATGAACAGCAGGATCGCGGGATCGGCGGAACGGTCCAGTGTCGTTTCGCCAGCCAACCGGTGCAGCAGCCAGGCGCCGGTCGCGGCGGCCGCAGTGGCCCCTGCGCCGGCTATAACGGCATAGAGCAGAGCGACATCGGTTCCCAGATAGAACCAGGTCGCCGCCAGAAACAGCGGTGGCATGGCCGTACGGCCAAGCAGGGCCACGGCGGCCATCGCTACACCGCTGGAGGGCCAGAAAAGACTGATCGCCATGGGGCCAATGCTGACACCGGAGCCGATTCGGGCTGCGATATGATAAGCAAGCCCAACCGCCAGCCAGACGGCGACCAGCTTCAAAGCGCGGTGAAACAGGTTTTCACTCGATCGCTGCGTACCACCGAGGCTGATCGTCACTGCTATCCTCCAGGCCCATGTTTACCGCACCAGAATAGCGCGAAAACGCGCCCCTTCCCATCGGGGTAAACCGATATCCGCCTGTCGGTACGATATCCTGTCCCCTCTGGCCGGTGGTGAAACTTTCTTCTCATCTGCTTGCCAAACCTGTTTTCTGGCTCTAGAGATTTGAACCTGACAGCAAGAAAAAATCAGATGTCGGCAATCCTGCAGCGAAAAAAGGCGACTACCGGCCACGGCCGGATGCTGGAGCAGGAAGCCGGGGGCAAACTGGGGGCGCAAAATGACCGATCTTTCCGGGCTTATCTCAGACCCGCGTGAATTCCTGAAATACAATCTTCTGATCATGGACACGTCGGCCAACGGGGTCTGTCCATTCATGGTTCAGGCGGTCGGCATGTTCCGGATCAAGCCCGACGACCGTTTCGACAATGTGATCCGCAAGTCTAAACGGTTCTGGAAAAGCAGCTATGGCATCAAGGCGCTGAAAGTCTCGTGGGCTCACATGGATTCCGGGTCCGATACGCTGGCGGGATTCTGGCTACCCTATGAAGCCGACAATACCAAGACCGCCACGCTGCCCAGCGCCGGGCGGAGCGACGCCAGACTCATGTTCACCGCACCTCTGAGCGGTTGCACCTTCGCCAGCGCCACCTACAAGAACGGCACCGCAAAGGTCGCACACGCCAATTATCAGACCGAAGAAGGCACGATCGATCATGGCCGCATTCAGCAGAATACGAACGGATTCACGAACTATACCCACCGCGATAGCTACCGGACCCGGAAGCACGGCCGGGCCGTGTCGCCGATGCAGCAGGCAGGCCTGCTGATGACCGTCGTCGGCGTGAACCTGCCGCAAAAAGGGTGGAAATTTTATGGCCAGCAGTTCGAGCTCGACATGATGACATGCCAGGTGGAGTACATCAAACTGCACTATCTGAATTGAAGCCGGTGTCGGCTGGTCACATAAAGCTCATGACGTCTTTCTTGTAATCCGACTCTTTTTCCCCCGAGGATAGAAACCAGTAGGGTTTTACGACCGCAAACTGTTGCTGATCGTCGCGCAACAGAACATAGGCACAAAAAACCGTTTCTTCGGACGGTCTGACGAAGGCGGCGATCCAGGGGTTCTGCTTCGTGCCGATATTTCTGGCATGGCCGAGCTTGCGCTCGATGTCATTCCGATTGCCGGCAAGGATCGCCTTGTGCCCCTGTCGGAATTTCTGATTGTATAGATCGGCATAGTTCTGAAGGACGAGCGGATTGTCGTAATCGGCTTCCTCGACATACCACTGAACGACAGCCATGTATTCGACGGCACGTTTGTTGGCTCTGTCGTATCTATTCTGTATTTGTCTGGACGTTTTGCCGCCGGAAACGTCTCTCAACCACGATATGAGCCCCACTGTGTTCTCCTTTTATATTTTTAAATGTTTCAGCTGGCGACCCGTTGCCGTTCAGTATCATCGGGGTTCCGGACTGCCGCTGGCACTGTCGACCGAACCAGGAGGGGACTCTGCCGCCAAATCCGGAAGAAGTAACCATTTTTGTATGCAGTCGAAAATTGAAAACTTCCGAACCTTCACCCTTTGAATGAGATCGGGATCAGAAGCCGTACCGCTGCAGTTCCGCGGCGACGCGCGCCCGGGACGCAGTGTCGCGCGTTGGAAAGGCGGCGAAGTAATGAGCCGCTGTAGCATCCGGTCTGAGCCGGCGGACTTTCTGCCGCCATCGGGCTGCCTGGTCGTGACGGCCGGCCAGCCCGTTGGCGGCAAGTGCAATCATGGAGATCAGGTAATGGGCCCCGGGTGTGGTGGCGGCACGGTCGGCCCAGCCCGCCGCGGCCTCGTGGTCCTCCTGCTGTATCAGCATCTGCGCGCGGACGCCGTGCATGCCGTAGAGCAGCGGGTCGAGCGGGCTCAGATGCAGCGAGGTGTCGAGCGCGGCGAACGTGGCTGGCGCTTGCCCGGTCAGCATTTCGGTGAAAGCCGTGGCATAGAAACCTTGCGCATAGTTGGGGTTCAGTGCCGTCGCCCGCGCCAGCCAGTCAGCGGCGATGTCGGGCTCGTCCGTCAGCCAGAACGTGCGCCCCATTGTAAAGTTCGCAAACGGGTCGAGCGCGTCCAGTTCCAGACTGCGTTCGGCGTGACGCCGCGCGTCGCGGGCCGCTGAAGCCGAATCGGGTGTGAGGTGCAGAAATGCGTCGAGAAAGCTGGTAAAGGACAGCCCTGCATGAGCGCGCGCAAATTGGGGATCCGCCCTGAGCGCCCGTTCGAAGCAAACCTGCGCCAGTGCCGTGTCGGCCGCCGTGAAACGGTACAAATGACCGAGGCCGATATGGTAGTTCGCCCAGGCGTCCAGCCCCTCGGGGTCGCTCAGCCGCGCGAGGCGTGCCTCGTTGAAAGGTATGTGGACTTCGAGCGCCGATACCAGATGAGCCACGATCCGCGCCCTCAGGTCGCCTATTTCGCCAAGGGGTGCCACGAGCCGGTCGGCCCAGACGATCTCGCGCGAGCTGGTATCGGTCAGTTCGAGCGTCACAGCGATGCTGCGGTCCGGGCACTCGATGATCCCGGACAGGATATAGCGTGCCGTCAGTGCGTTTGATACGAGATCGAGATCTGCAGCCTGCTGCCGCAACCGGAAGGTCGAGCCCCGCGCAATCACCGCAAGCCAGCGCAGCCGCGACAATGCCTCGATGATTTCGTGCGGGATCGCATCGCCCAGAATGGCGAGCGCCGGTACCATGCCGAGCCGCTGGAACGGCAGCACGGCGATTGAGGGCCGTCCGCCGGGGAGGCCGCCCGGGCGGCCGGAAGACTGGTGGACAATCTCCCCACCGGCTGCCTCCCCAGAGGCCTCCGCGGAAGCCGCATGTACGGGCGGCACGGTCGTTACTTCGGCGACGAAGCGGAATCCCCGGCCATGAACCGTGCGGATAACAGACTGTTGCGTTCCATCGTCGCCGACCGCCTGACGGGCCGAGCGGACGCGGCTGGAGATGCTGGCGTCCGAAACTGCCTGACCGTGCCAGACCGCGGTGACGAGCTCGTCCTTCGAGACCATGTGGTCACGGTTTCGGATGAGATGGATAAGAAGCGAAAGGACCTGTGGCTCCAGCCGCACCGGTTTGCCGCAGCGGCTGAGCTGAAATCGCTCCGGGTCGAGGCGAAAATCACCGAATGCCCAGGTCATGGAAGAGCATACAGCGCCATTGCCAACTCCTACAAGAAATCTTCAGAACTCCGTCAAGCTTGCCTGAAGCGGATGCCTCAGGATCAAGGCCTCAGGATCAAGGATTGAAACGGTGCTGAATACATCCTTCTGCCGGAATGCCCCGGCCCGATGGAGACAGGACGGAGAAGATCGATGGACGACATGACGATGCGCACAACAAGAGGACGTGGCAGGCTTTTCGCCAGCGTCCTGGAAACCGTGGGAGACACGCCCGCGATTCGGATCAACTCACTCGCGCCGGCCAGTGTGGATTTCTATGTCAAGGCCGAGGCCTTCAATCCCGCCGGGTCGGTCAAGGACCGGCTGGCGCTCAGTATCATCGAGGAGGCTGAGCGCGATGGAACCCTGAGCCCGGGCCAGACGGTGGTCGAAGCGACGTCGGGCAACACCGGCATCGGACTGGCCATGGTCTGCGCGGCGAAGGGGTATCCGTTGGTGGTGACGATGGCCGACAGCTTTTCTGTCGAGCGCCGCAAGCTGATGCGGATGATGGGGGCAAAGGTCGTGCTCACGCCGCGCGCTGAAAAGGGCTTCGGCATGTATCGCAAGGCGGTGGAACTGGCTGAGGCGCATGGCTGGTTCCTTGCACGTCAGTTCGAGACGGAGGCCAATGCCCGCATCCACGAGAACACAACCGCCCGTGAGATCCTTGCCGATTTCAAGGGCGAGCGGCTGGATTACTGGGTCACGGGCTATGGCACGGGCGGCACGGTGACGGGCGTGGGTCGCGTTCTGCGCCGCGAGCGACCCGAAACCAGGATCGTGCTGTCGGAACCCGCCAATGCGCAGCTTCTGGGCAGCGGTCACACACAGGCACGCAATCCCGACCGCTCTCCCGCCGAAAGCCATCCCGCATTCGAGCCTCACCCGATCCAGGGCTGGACTCCTGATTTCATACCCGATGTCCTGCAGGAAGCGGTGGATGACGCGCTTTATGACGAGTTGATCCCCGTGGCCGGCGCCGATGGCATTGCCTGGGCGCAAAAACTGGCACGGCGGGAAGGCATCCTGACAGGCATCTCGGGAGGAGCGACTTTCGCCGTCGCCATGCAGATCGCTGAACGGGCCGAGCCGGGCAGCGTGATCCTCTGCATGCTGCCCGACACGGGCGAACGCTACATGTCGACGCCGCTATTCGAAGCCATCGCCGGAGAAATGACCGATGAGGAAAGCGCACTGTCGCGGTCGACGCCCGGTTTCCAGATGGCCGCCGAATAGGCACCGCAGGCAACAGGCCGACACGCGCGCCGAACAATTTGCGTGACCATTGCAGCTTGGGAAAGCGATCATGAACGCATTCGTTAATGAAGCGAAGGCGAAGACTGCCGGGGAAGAGACCCTCGACCCGGCGGATTGGGAACAGCTCCGCGTCCTTGCCCGTCGGATCACGGACGATGCGGTCGACTACACCCGTGACATTCGCGAACGCCCCCTCTGGCGGGACATGCCGCCCGAGGTGCGCGCCCGGTTCCGCAGTCCGTTGCCGCGAGAGGGCCGCCCGCTGGCGGAGGTCTATGACGATCTCGTTACCCACATGTTGCCTTACCCGATGGGCAACATCCATCCGCGCTTCTGGATGTGGTACATGGGGGCGAGCAATTTCACCGGTGCGCTGGGGGACTTTCTTGCCGCCATTCTGGGCTCGAATCTCGGCGGCGGCGATCATGCCGCGGCCGAGATTGACCAGCAGGTCGTCGCCTGGATGAAGGAAATCATGGGCTACCCGGCGACGGCCAGCGGCACGCTGGTCTCGGGTGGGTCGATGGCAAATCTGATCGGCCTGACCGTCGCGCGCAACCGGATGTCAGGCATCGACATGCGCGACCTGGGAATCGGTGCCCTGAAGGCGCCCCTGCGATTCTACAGCTCGGACCAGGTCCATTCGTGCCACCGGATCGCACTGGAAACCATGGGACTGGGCAACCGGGCCCTCTGCCGCGTGCCGTCCGACGCAGCCTGCAGGATGGACATCCCGGCCCTGCGCAAATTCATCGCCCGTGACCGGGCGGCAGGGCTCCAGCCAGCCTGTGTGATCGCGACCGCCGGCACGGTCAATACCGGCGCCATCGACGATCTGGAAGCGATCGCCGATTTCTGCGCCGACGAAGGGCTGTGGCTGCATGTGGATGGCTGCATCGGTGCATTGCTGGCCATCGCGCCCGAAGGAAAGGCGCTGGTGCGCGGGATCGCGCGCGCCGATTCCATCGCGCTGGACCCGCACAAATGGCTGCACGCTCCTTTTGAGGTTGGCTGTGCACTGGTCCGGGACGCCGACGCCCATTTCGGCGCATTCACCGTAACGCCGGAATATCTTGAAAACGCACCGCGCGGCATCGCTTCAGGGGCCTGGCTGCACGACTTCGGTCTTCAGACGTCGCGTGGCTTCCGTGCGCTCAAGGTCTGGATGGCGCTTGAGGAGCAGGGTGCCGCCAAATTCGGCCGTCTGATCGATCAGGACCTTGCTCACGCCCGTCATCTGTCGGAACGGATAACAGCCACCCCCGATCTGAGGCTGTGCTTTCCGACCACGATCAACATCGTCTGCTTTCGTTATGATCCGGGCGGGTTGTCCGAGCCTGAGCTCAAGAGACTGAACACCGAGATCATGGTGCGTATGCAGGAAGCCGGCGTCGCCGCGGTGTCAGACACGACAGTGCAGGGCCGCCATTGCCTGCGCGCCGCACTCAACAATCATCGGACGACGCGCGCGGACCTGGATATCCTGATTGACGAGGTTGCACGCCAGGGCGCGGCGCTGATCGGTGACGCCGTTTCTGGCAGTCACTGAGCTTCACGCGCCCCGTGCTCCAAGAACAAGTGCGGCTCTATCATTGCAAATGCGCGTTTCGCATTCTTCCAGCAGAGGAACGAATATGAAGATCTCGATCGTACAACAACCACCGATCTACCTCGACCTCGAAAGATCCATGACTCGCGCGGTCGAACTTGTGCAGGAGTCCGCCGCCAAGGGCTGCGGCATGGTGGTTTTTCCCGAAACCTGGCTTCCTGGTTACCCCACCTTCGTCTGGCGGCTTCCGCCTGGGGCTGGCATGGGCAAGACGGATGAGCTTTTCGCCCTTTCGCAAGCCAACTCGGTGGATTTGACCAGAAATGGACTGAGGCCGCTTCAGGAAGTGGCAAGCGAGTGCGCTGTCGTGGTGGTGATCGGGTACCAGGAGATCGACGGCTCCGTCAGTGGCAGCACGTTGTTCAACAGTTGCGCGATAATCGATGCGGATGGCAGGCTGGTCAACAATCACCGTAAGCTCATGCCCACAAACCCGGAACGGATGGTCTGGGGTTTCGGCGACGGCTCAGGCTTGAACGTGGTTGACACCGCCGTCGGCCGTGTCGGGACCTTGATCTGCTGGGAAAACTACATGCCGCTGGCGCGCTATGCGCTCTATGCCCAGAACATTGATATCTATGTTGCCCCGACATGGGACAGCGGCGATACATGGCTCGCGACAATGCAGCATATAGCGCGCGAGGGCGGATGTTGGGTGGTCGGCTGCGCGACGGCGCTGGAAGCATCCGATATTCCCGACAGCGTGCCGTATCGCAACGAGCTTTTCCCGAACAAGGACGAATGGATTAACGCGGGCGACGCTGTCGTCTACAAGCCCTTTGGTGGAGCCATCGCCGGCCCGATGCATCAGGAAAAGGGCCTCCTGATAGCCGAGATCGACGTCTCGGCCGCGCGGGCCTCTCGCCGAAAATTCGATGCCAGCGGACATTATGCTCGACCCGACGTTTTCTCTCTCACCGTGAACAGGAAGAAACAGCGGCCAGTGCAGTTCGAAATTTAGTGTCCAGGCAGAAGTAGAAATTTCAAAACCGAATACGACGTATTGGAAAATGTTGAACTCCGGGGCGTGAGCAGGCAGGTTCAGGCCGCACACAGTCTGATTTGGCTTCTTCCCCATGGAAAATATCGTTCTGGCGATCATGGCCGCGAATGCCGTGAGCTTTTTCGGCGGATTCTCGAAAGGGCTTACCGGATTCGGCGCGCCGTTGGTGATGGTGCCTCTGTTCAGTCTCTGGCTGCCGCTTACCATGGCAGTGCCGATCACGATCCTGTTGAGCCTGGTGGCGACGGTGCCGATGCTGCGCGTGGTCCGCCAGCGGATCATGCCGCGCCGGGACCTTTTCGTCGCCGCGTGCTTTGCGCTCGGGGCATCGTTTGGCGTCCATCTGCTCGTGACCCTGCCGGAATCGGCGCTTCGGGCGGCACTGGGCACGGTTCTGGTGATCTTCGTGTCGTACATGTTCTTGCGGACGCCGGTAACGACCGTATCGCCCGCCTGGACGCGGCGCGAGGGCGCCGTGCTCGGCTCCGCCGCGGCCGTGCAGGGTGTCCTGTCCGGCGCTCTGGGCGGTGGCGCGCTGCCGATGGTGCCGTATCTTGCAATTCGATACGAGCGATCGGATTCGCGGGCCATCTTCGTGGTCGTGTTCACGATCGGGACCGTGGTTCAGACGGCGGGATACGCGTATTCGGGATTAATCGACGCGGCGTTGCTGGCGATCGTGGGCGGTGCGGTTCCCGGCATGCTGTTCGGCCTCGTGCTTGGCGCCTGGATGCATCCGCGTGTCGACGCCCGGCTGTTCGGCCGCATGATCGCGGTGCTGTTGCTATTCCCGGCACTGAACATGATCGGCATCCTTTGACCATATCCATTTGCTGTGGTTGACCCGTATTGCTTTGCCGGGGCGAAAATATAATATGCGTAGGTGTTTTCAGATATAACGTGTTAGCGCACCATTGTGTTCGAACATGTGTCGCCGATGACCAGCCGGTGCGTCATGCCCGGCAAGTTGAGGGAGAATAGTCGAATGTTAAGGCGGAGAGAATTTGTCGTTGGCGCCGGTGCGCTTGCCGTGGCGTCGGCGGCGGGAATCCGCCGGTCGGCTGCGATCGCGGCGGAAATGGCCGAGCCGGAACGGGGTTCCGACATCATCGGTACTCCCCGAATCCACGTCGCGCGGCACGAGGATACCCTCGTTACGATCGCGCGCGAAAACGATGTCGGCTTTGTCGAGCTTCGGCTGGCCAATCCTGGTGTGGATGTCTGGCTTCCCGGCGAGGGCACCCGGATTTCGCTGCCGACGCAGCGCATCCTTCCGAACGCTCCGCGAGAAGGCATTGTGCTCAATCTCAGCGAGATGCGCTTCTACTATTACAATCCCGAGACGTCCCAGGTGCGCACGCATCCGATCGGAATCGGGCGCGAGGGGCGCGGAACGCCAACCGGCACGACGCGGATCGTGCGGCGCCAGCATTTGCCGACATGGTACCCGCCGGCCTCGATCAGGGCCGAACGGCCGGAACTTGCGGGTGCTGTCCCGCCAGGCCCGGACAATCCGCTGGGCGAACACGCCCTTTACTTCGACTGGCCTGCCTATCTGATGCATGGGACCAACACGCCGGAGGGTGTCGGCCGTCGCGTGAGCGCCGGCTGTATCCGGATGTACCCGGAGGACATTGAGACGGTTTTCGAGATTGTGCCCATCAACACCCTGGTCACGATCGTCGACCAGGAGGTCAAACTCGGCTGGCATGAAGGGGAATTGTACCTGGAAGTCAATCCGAGCCAGGATCAGGCCGACGAAATCGAAATGCAGGGCGACTTCACGCGACGGCTGCCGGAAAACCTTGTCGCCCGCGTCATGGACGAAGCCGGCGACCGGCGCAACGACGTTGCCCTCGACGATGTTCGTCGTATCGGCATGTTCCGCCCCGGGTATCCGATCCGGATCACGTGACGGGGAACAAGTGACGGGGGTGCGGAACGCTGGCACCGGTTCGCACGGTGGCAAGCAACATGTCGTTGTCATCGGCGCCGGGCTGGTCGGCGTGGCCTGCGCCCTCTGGCTGCAGCGGGCGGGTATGGGCGTGACCCTTGTCGATCGCGCCGAGCCGGGGTCGGGCGCCTCATTCGGCAATGCCGGTACCTTCGCGACCTATGCCAGCGCGCCGGTCGGAACGCCGAAGGTTATCCGGGGCCTTCCCGGCATGCTGTTCGACCCGGCCGGTCCGCTGTCGATCCGCTGGCGCTATCTGCCGAAACTGGCGGGCTGGTTGGCCCGGTTCGCCCGACATTCCACCCGGGCCGAGGTCGAGCGTATTTCGCGGGCGCTTCATCTGTTGCTCGACCGCGCGCACGAGGGCTACGCGCCGCTGCTTCGCGATATCGACAGCGCCAGTCTCGTGCGCAGCAAGGGATGCCTCTATCTGTTCGGTACCGACGCTGAATTCGATGCAGCGGCGGCCGATCTGGCGCTGAAGGCCCGGCGCGGCGTTGCGGTGGAGGTGCTGGGCCGCGACGCGGTTCGGCAAATGGAACCGGCCATTGCGCCGGTTTACGCGAAAGCCGTCTATTTTCCCGATGCCACACATACGATCGATCCGGGGGCGCTGACGCTCGATCTGGCCGACCTGTTCCGGCGTCAGGGCGGGCGGATCCTGTGCGACAGCGTCGAGCGGATCGAGGTCGTCGATGGCCGGGCAACCGGTGCCGTGACCGCTGGCGGCGATATCCGCGGCGACCAGTTCGTTCTTGCCGCCGGTGCGTGGTCCAAGACATTGGCGGCGACGCTGGGCGATCGCGTTCCGCTCGACACCGAACGGGGCTACCACGTCATGATACCCCGCCGGGATGTGGTCGCGCGCCCCGTTGCGTGGTCGCGCGGCGGATTCTATCTGACGCCGATGGTCGAGGGGCTGCGTGTCGCCGGGACTGTCGAACTGGCGGGACTGAAGCGGCCGCCAGACCCGCGACGGCTGCGCAGGCTGGTCGCAGGTGCGCGCCACCTGGTGCCCGACCTGCCCGAACCGGTATCGGAATGGATGGGGTTCCGGCCGTCCATGCCGGACTCGCTGCCGGTTGTCGGGCGGTCGCCGACGGTCGCCAACGCCATCCACGCCTTCGGTCACGGTCATCTGGGGCTGACGCTTGCCGGAATTACCGGCCGCATCGTCGCCGACCTCGCCGCCGGGCGCGCAGCCGATCCGGACATCGGCGCGTTCGCGCCCGACCGCTTCAGGCGGTTCCGGTTGGGCTGACGAGGCCGCTGTCGATCGGACAAACCACTATGTCCGTGAGGTGATTATGAGTTGCGGGAATCTGCCTCAATGCGGTCGCCGACATCGGCTGGGTGGGATGACGGCGGATGCGACTTTCCCCTGTGTTCCGGCACTCACCGTCGAAATCGGGCACCGAGGTCTTCGGTGTCGTCGATCAGAGCATCATCGTTTGTCAGGTCCGGTACGCTTTGTCTAGAGGCCGGGTCGAAGTCGCCTCACTAGTGGTTCGATTCCGACATTTGCATCCCATTTCCTCACGCTCCGTCGCAAATGTCGGAATCTATGAACCACTAGGAAAACATTGTTATCTAGTGGAATTTCGAATTTGACATTTGATCGAGCGCCTGCGGGAGGCGCGGCACCCAACATCCCGCGCGGGGGCAATCGCCGTTGGAGAAGCTGCTTCTCGCCCTACCTGTACCGCAGCCGCAACGCTGTGGAGCGCATGTTCGGGCGGTTGAAGGATTTCCGCCGCATTGCCTCTCGATACGATCGCCTCGCCGTCAACTTTCTGGCTGCCGTCCAGATTGCCGCCATTGTCGGCTACTGGTTATGAGTCCCGGCCCTAAAGAAACGTCGCCGCCCAGTATGATGGTGTTCGTCACGACATCCCGATCGTCATGCTGGCAGTGGAAGAGAGGGAACATGTGCGCCCAGTCCGGCCAGCCACTTGGTTGCAGGGTGCGCTCACAGTCGCGCCGGTTTTCACGGTAATCCTACTGTTCACCTCGCTACTTTCGCAGCTTGCGGGGTGGCCTGCACTCACGCAGATTAATACCTGGCGCAGAGTATTTTCGAACCGATGACGTCGGGCGGGATGCTTTGGATCGGCGCCGCGACAGCGATGTGCAGGTCGGCGCTCCATCTTCACGATCGCCGTTTGAATGCGCAGCAGCAGTACGCAATATCCCGACAATCTCGGCCACTGGCGATCCTTTCATGGGCTTGCATGCCCGGGGCGGAATGCCCTTTGCATTCAGGCTTGACGAATAGTCGCAGAAATATGATATCGTGCACTGCGTAAGGCCAGTTTTCCGGATCGAATTGACAAATAAAAGACACTTTCCTGTCTATTTTCATTTGGCTGTCAATGACGAAATTAACGTCCAAGGAGTGCCAATATTGACTCCCCTTCAAAGCCCCTTGGCGCGGAAACTCGGAGCTTTTGTCGCCCTTTCCCAAGAGGAAATTTCAGCCCTGGAACTGTTGCATGGTCGTCGCAAGGTGTTCCCGGCCGGTCGCGACATGGTGCATCAAGGTCAGACCAATCAATCCGCCTATATTCTGGCCTCAGGCTGGGTTTGTTCCTACAAGATTCTATCGGACGGCACACGTCAGATCGTCGATTTCCAGATACCCGGCGACTTTCTAGGTCTTCGATCGGTGCTGTTCCGCACCGCCGATCACAACGTCGAGCCCGTCACCAGGGTTGAGGCGTCGGAGGTTCTTGCCAATGATCTGCTCGAAATGTTCAGCAGGACGCCCCGTCTTGCAACCGCCGTGTTGTGGGCCGCGTCGCGGGATGAAGCGATGGTGGTTGAGCATCTGGTGGGTATCGGACGGCGGGATGCAAAGGAGCGCACCGCTCACTTTTTACTCGAACTCGGCGCTCGGCTTAAGCTTGTCGGCCTAGGGTCGACTTCAGCATATGATTGTCCGCTGTCGCAAAATCTGTTGGCAGATGTGCTGGGCCTCACCGCCGTTCACGTCAACCGCGTGCTGCGCGAATTGCGTGAGGATAGCCTGGTTACGTTTCAGCATGGGCAGGTCAGAATCCACGATCTCGAAGGTCTGATGTTGCTCGCGGATTTCGATAAAACCTATCTTGATCACGACGGCCCCTTGCTCAAATGATCAGGCGGCGTCATGCCCCTGGCCACTGTACCATCTGGTCCGGACGGCAGAGTTTTCCGAAGTAGTGAACCTTACCGGGATTGCGGCAACCGGTCAGGGCATTTCGGAAGATCTCCACCGGGTCGCCGACGGGATCGCCACTGGCGTTGGCGGGCGGGCTTGCGAACGCCATGGCGATCGCCCATCCCAGCAGCGCGGTGCTCGCGGTATGGGACGGCGGGAAACCCGGCGGCGGATTGGGAGTCAGCGGCAGGACGAGCGTGGGGCAGCAGAACATCGCCAGCATGACGATATCCAGCCAATCGGGTGCCAGGGCATTCTTCTGGTCGAGCGCCCTGATCAGCGGCTGCCAGACATGGCGTATCTTGCTGTCCAGGAACGCCGCGCGCAGCGGTGTCAGCGTCCAGTCATGCGACACCGTGATAACGCCATCGGCGTAGTCGGCCGTCACCGACACGGTTGACCGGGACGGATGGTAGAGCCAGAACGGGTGGGCGAAGATGTTGTGGAAGGTTGCCTTGATTTCGGCCAGCAGGGCCGGCACGTGGCGGCCTGCGAAGGCCGGATCGAAATAGACGAGTCGGCCGTTATCGTACCAGACATTGGCGTTGTGGGCGTCGCCATGGGCGGTTACTGCCGGGCCGCCATCGAACCGGTCCGGGTGCAGGCTCACAAGTGAGCGTTGAACAACCGTTGCGACCGTGTCGCGGCGTTCCACACCGTTGATGATCCAGCGCGCGGCGGCGAAATCATCCCATCCGATACAGCGCCTGTCCGTTCCCACTGTCGGAAGCTCGACCGGCCGATCCTGATAAAACCGGGCCAGCCGCCCACCTGGCTCGCGGGCGAAAGGCGCGCGTGCGAGACGGTGGTGGAAAAGCTGATGGATCGGTTCCGCCGCTGCCGTTCCCGTCGGGGCCATGTGCAGCGTTTCCAGCATGATGGCGCCGACCTGCCGGTCGAGCGCGGCTTGCGCCCCGGTCAGATCGTCGGCCGGAATGACCGGTTCATGCCCTTCCGCTGCCACACAGAGGTCGGCGAGACGTGGTGTCTGGCGCAGCGGATAGAGGAGGATCTGGCGGCCCACCTCGGTCGATGCATGCGATGGCTGGTCGACCGGGTACCCGGCAGTCGCAAGCAGATCTGCGCGATAATATTCGTCCAGTCCCGCTGCTTCGTCCTCTTCCTGGTGAAACTTGAAGAAATAGGCGGCGCCGGGACCGGTCATGACCGTTCCGTTCAGCGAATTCAGGCTGTAGCCGTCGCGGTTGATCGATACCTGCGCGACATCGAGATCAAACGCTTCGCCGATGAGAGCCGCCAGCACGTTTTGTGCGGCGTCGATCTCACCTGCGATAACCAGGCGCCGGGCCTCGGCAGTAGGTGAAGGCGATGGCGATGAGGGCGTTGGCGGCGGGCGATGACTGTCAGAGAGCGGCGACACGGTCTGGCTTTCCGTTGAAGGCGCCGCCGGAAATGGCGGCGGGGGGCAGGCAGGGTTCCGGCCCCGTGTCCGAAAGGTTTATCGGACTGTCGTCCGGCTGCGCAAGGCGCTGCTGCAATGACGGCGGGAACGAGACGCAGGCTCTGGTGCCGCCCTGAGGTTCATTGGTCAGGGATAGTTCAGCGCCCATGGCATCGCAAAGAGATTTTGCGATTGACAGGCCCAGACCGAAGCCGGCGCCGCTCTGGCGTTCGCCGGATCCGGCGTGGAGGAAGGGCTGGCCGATTGCTTCGGCCACGGCCAACGGGATCCCGGGACCTTGATCGAGGATTTCGAACGTCGTTCGCCCCTGGCCATCCACATGGACTGTAAGATCGACGCGCCGCCCCTTTGGCGTGAATTTGAAAGCGTTGCCCAGAAGATTGAGGAGGACTTGCCGGACGCACTGACGATTGCCCAGAAACCGGGGAAGCTTGCGCGGGGCAGACACGCGCAGGCGCACACCGCTGTCGCGTGCCCGGATCATGGCCGTGGCCAGAAGGTCCCGGACGATGGGGCGCGGATGCAGAGTCGTGACGTCGACCCGGCGATCGGAAGATGTCACCTCTGCGACGGTCAACAGATCGTTGACGAGGTCGAGGAGATGCGTCCCGCTGCGCTTGATCTCGCCAACATATTCCCGATACTTCGGATGGCCGACAGGCCCGAAGGCCTCCGTCTGCATGATCTCGGAAAAGCCGATGACGGCGTTGAGCGGCGTCCGCAGATCGTGACTGACACTGGCAAAAAAATGAAGCCGCGCCTCGTTCGCGCGGTGCGCCGCCGCGAGCGCCGCCCGGCGCTCCTCTGCCAGCGTGTCGAGGCGTGCGACCGCGCGCAGATAAACATAGGTGAACGGCGGCCCGACGATGAGCGGTACGACGATCGGCATGGTCATCGCCATGACGTTGCCCCAGACGCGAAAGCCCAGAGCTGTACAGATCGCCCAACTGACCAGAAACGATGCGACCGTGCCGACAGCGGTCGCCATCGCCGTCGTCGCCCCGGCACCGAAACGGCGCACCAAAGCCGCCAGAAACGCCTCGACGGCGTCGGGACCGGCTGTCTGCTCACTTTCCAGGGGTTCATTGTAGTCGGTCTGCGGCACGTTCATGGCTCCTCGATACCGATGCTGCAGAGGTCCGTCCCCACCGATATCCGGTGTCGCTGGCAACGCCGCGTTGAGCGCGCCGACGGTTTCCATCCGCTATTCGATACCCACGTATACCCAACCGACGATCGGTTTCCGAAACTTTTGTTTGCAATATATTCAAAAGCATTAGAACCAGCGGTTGCGCTTGAACAACCAGATCATGACCCCGGCCAACAGGGCCATGAAGAGCCAGACCAGCGGATAGCCATAATAGGATGTGAGTTCGGGCATGGCGAAGGGGCTGTCGGGATTATGAAAATTCATGCCATAGACGCCGACGATGAATGTCAGCGGCATGAAGATCGTCGCGATGACGGTCAGCGTGCGCATGCTCTCGTTGGTCCGGTTGCTCATGCTGGAAAGATACACATCCAGCA
This sequence comes from Fodinicurvata sp. EGI_FJ10296, assembly GCF_040712075.1. Taxonomy (NCBI): domain Bacteria; kingdom Pseudomonadati; phylum Pseudomonadota; class Alphaproteobacteria; order Rhodospirillales; family Rhodovibrionaceae; genus Fodinicurvata; species Fodinicurvata sp. EGI_FJ10296. The sequence continues at coordinate 432,136 of NZ_JBFCVL010000003.1, read as the reverse complement.
GGCTGGCCGTCATATCGCGATAGCTTTCGATCAGGTCCATGATCTGGATCGTGTGATCGTAGACATCGCGCATCCAGATCAGCGTGTCGCCCGTGAACCGCTCGGCGTGATCGCGCAGCAACTGGTTGATGACATCGCGCGTCGGCCACAGGTGCCGCCGAAGGATGATCAATTCGCGTTTGATGGCATGAAGATCTTCGAGCGTTCTGTTGTCCGGGCGCTCCAGTATTGCGAGTTCCAGCGATTCGATGCGCTCCCCGATGGTGTCGAGGGCGGGGAAGGCGTGGTCGACGGCGGCGTCGATAAGCGCATATAATATATGCTCGGTCGTCGGTTGCGTCGCAGAACCTGGCGCCGCCAGTCGCCGCCTCGTCTCCGCGAACGGGTCATCGCCGGAAGAGCGGGCGCTTTCGGCCCCGGAGCCGAGAACAAAACCGCCGACGATGCTCAGCACGAAGCCGTCGCCGACAAAAATGGACAACTGGCGGATCGAGATTGACCGGTCTTCGTCTTCGGTCGGTATACCAAGGGTAACAGCGAGAATTTCACCGAACGATTCCGCTTTCGGCCGCTGGCCGCCATTGAGGACGTCTTCCTGGGCCAGCGGATGCAATCCGAACTGCGTGCCGATGAGGTGCAGATCATCCGCCGAGGGCGTTCCTTGAATGTCGACCCATGTCAGACTGGCGCCCGCAGGTCCGGCTCCCGCCAGCTCGCCGGGCTTGGCTGGAGCAGAAGCCTTGCCGGCTGGATGCAGCGTCAGGGCGCCAAGCTCATCGGCACCGGAAAGAGTAAGGGAATCGCACTCGCCGTTGGCGAAGATCGCCGCCCGCCAAACGGGAGGCGATCCTGTGTCACGCGGTGTCGTTTCGCTGGGACGCCGCAAGGTGCCGGGCGCCGTGCCCGGGGTATGGTATTGCTTGCCGAACAGTCGCGCCATGCCTGCCTCTTCATGCTTCGTCCGGCCATGGTGCTTGCGCCATGACGAAAGCGGATGTCGCCCGTGATGTCAGATTTGCGCCGGATCGACCGGACGGAAGTGAAAGCCGCAGAACAGCATATCGACGTTTCGCCCGTCAGCGGCCAGCGGCATGATCAGGCGTTCATAGAAAAAGTGGCTGCGCTCCTGTTCGATCATTCTGTAGCGGCCGTAACGCGGCCTTTGGTCGGCGACGGTCAGGGCGTATTCTTCGATGCGGCCGTCATCGACCATGTTGGCGAAAAAACCGCTGACGGTCCATCCGGTGAAGTCGAAGCCCGCTGCTCCGACGACATGGGTGCCGACCAACCGATAGACGAAATCGTCGCTGCCGCCGAGGACATCCAGCAATACGATGTGGGGCAGGGCGGGTCCGAGATCGATGGGGTCGATATCGGCGCGGGATGGGAGTCTGTCCGGGCCGCAGAGCCGTTTCCAATAGGCATGGAGATCCCGCAGTATTGCCGATTCCGGTGCAATGCCGTCCATCCGTGTCTCCGATTTCGGGATCGAGCGTGAGCAGTCGGCCGGACCATGGCACCCCGCGATTCCGGCTATCGGAGCGTAGCAGGAATCGCTGCCGCGTGTAATGGGCGTGATCGGCAACCGGCGGGATCCGGCGGATCTTGTCTATACACACCTTGACGTTCCAATCCCTTCCCGCTCATATATGCGCATTCACAGGCGCGCGGTCGGGTAGGTCGGACAAGGGGGATATCCATGGGGCAGGACGGCAGCCGATGCCGGCCGGAAACCGACAGTTCGACCGGCACCACCGAACCAATGGTGCGTGTCGAAAGCGTGTCCAGGAAATTCGGCACGACGCTGGCGGTCGACGCCGCCCGTTTCGAGGTCGCGAAGGGCGATTTCCTGACGATACTGGGCCCTAGCGGATCGGGCAAGACGACGGTCTTGCGCATGATCGCGGGCTTCCTGCCGCCGACCTCGGGTGAGATCCATATCAATGGCGAGGCGGTTTCCGATCTGCCACCCAACCGGCGGTCGATCGGCATGGTCTTTCAGCGTCTCGCGCTCTTCCCTCACATGACGGCCGCGCAGAATGTCGCCTATCCGCTGAAGATGCGCCGGGCGCCACCGGCCGAAATCGACGACAGGGTCGAGCGGTATCTGGACCTGGTGCAGCTTTCCGGGTACGGAGCCCGTCGCATCCACGAACTGTCGGGCGGGCAGCAGCAACGGGTCGCCATCGCCCGCGCCCTGGTTTTCCAGCCGGATCTGTTGCTGCTCGACGAGCCGCTGGCCGCGCTCGACAAAAAGCTGCGCGAAGACATGCAGTTGGAATTTCGGCGCATCCAGCAGGAACTCGGCGTCACGACAATCAACGTCACGCACGACCAGCGTGAGGCGCTCGTCATGTCGGATCGGGTCGTGGTGATGGACCATGGCCGCATTCAGCAGACCGCAGCCCCGGAAACCGCCTATCGAACGCCGTCCAACCGCTTCGTCGCCGGATTTATCGGCGTGACCAATTTCCTGCCCTGCACCGTGAAATCCGCCGAAGACGGGTGGGCAACCGTCCTGATCGGGCAACGGACCGTCACCGGGCGGACCAGCGCGGATGCCGTCGCCGCCGGCAGCCGGGCCGATGGCGCGCTGCGGGCCGAACAGGTTCGTCTTGTCGATGAACATGCGTCGCTCGACACGGTCGTCGCCGCCACGGTGTCCGAAGCGATCTTCGAGGGCGACCGGGTGGTCTACACCGTTTCGGTCGATGATCTCGATGGCGCCGCCATGCGCGTTTTCGATCACGATCCGCTGGAACATCGCACGCGAAAAGCCGGCGAAGCCGTCCATGTCGGCTGGAACAGCCGCGATCTCATGATCTTTCCGCAATGACCTGCGCCAGGGACCGTCCCCAGGGACCGCGGAAACAGCATCGGCCGGAACGCGTCAGAACAAACCTGAACCCGGAATCAACTGAGAGCAAGGAGGCCTGAATCCATGTCGTCGAAAAACCCCTTCGTCCCCAAACAGCGGTTCATGATGCCGCGCCGCCGGTTCGTGCAGTCCGCCGCATCCATGGGAGCCCTTGGCGCCCTCGGCGCTGGTATTGCCCCGCGTCCGGCATTCGCCGAGGATGTGCCGAAGCCCTCCGAGATCATCGTTCGCGCCTGGGGCGGGATCTGGTCGGAAAGCCTGGCCGAGGGTGTGTCCCGTCCGTTCGAGGAAGCGACCGGAATTGCAGTGCGTCACGATCTGACCGAAGACAATGAAGTCCAGCCCAGGATCTGGGCGGCCGTAGCACAGAACCGCGTCCCGCCGATTCACGTCAACTGGGACACGACGACCAATGCCACCAAGTCGGCGTTGCGCGGCGTCTGCGACGAACTCACCCCCGATGTCGTGCCCAATCTGGAGGGCCTGCTCGGCGCTGCCCAGCCGTCTGGCTTCGAAGGCTTTCCGATCGTCAACTGTTATTCCTATGTCTATGTTTTGGCCTATCGCGAGGAAGCATTCCCCGATGGACCGCCGCAAAGCTGGGACGTGATGCTCGATCCTCAATATCGCGGCCGGGTCGCGATGTATAATGACGGCATCGGCTTCGAGCCGGTCGCGGTCATCATGGGCGGCGGCAGCATGGACGACATTCCGGATAACATGGAGCCGGCCTGGGAATTCTATCGCCAGTTCCGCGAGCAACAGCCGCTGCTGGGCGAGGATCCGGATTTCACCAACTGGTTCCAGCGCGGTGAGATCGACGTTGCCTGCACGATCATCTCCAACGCGCGGTCGGCCAAGCAGGCGGGCATCCCGGTTTCCTGGACCGTCCCCCAGGAAGGCGCGAAATACGACACCGACGCATTGTGGGTGCCGCTCGGCCTGCCCGACAATGAAGCCTATTGGGCCAAGCAGTACGTCAACTTCGCGCTCGCCGGCGAGAACATGGAAACCTGGTGTTCGGGTCTCGGCCTGCCGCCGTTGCGGCCCGGACTGGAGGGGCCCGACGATCTGGTCGGCGATCCCGCCTATCCCCAGACCGAGGAAGACTTCGCCCGGCTGCTGAACATTCCCACCGATATTCTGGTCGAACATCAAAGCGACTGGTTCGCCATGTTCCGCGATATCATGCAGTCCTAGTAATTCGGGAAAGGGGCGGGCGCCTGTTGCGCCGCCCCTTCTTTACCGGTCACCGCGGTCATCCGGCCGGCTTCGGTCCGGCCCATCCATCATTTCAGCGAATCCGAGCCCGCATGACGTCAGCCGCTCAATCCGGCGCCGTAGCGCCGCCCTCGACCCGTGCCAGATGGCGGGCGATCGATGCCATCGACGGCACGCTGCGCCGGCTGTTTCCGCCGCGGGCGCGATGGCTTATCCCTTATGTTTTCCTGGTTCCGGCGGTGCTGATCGTCTTCGTCATCGTCGCCGGCCTATTCTATATCGGCGACAGCAGCCTGCGGGTTCTGGACCGGTCGACATTCACGCAGTCGGACGACTACAGCCTTACCAATTATATCGGCGTCTATGAACGCACGGGCTATCGGTCGGTGCTGCAGCGAACCTTCGTCGGGGCGACGACAGTTACCATCGTCGTGCTGTTGCTGGCGTTTCCCTATGCCTATGCAATGGTGCGCACGACCTCGTCGTTCATGCGCAAATTCCTGCTTTTCAACCTGTTCCTGCCGTTTTTCCTGGGTCAGGTGGTCCGGGCCTATGGCTGGCTGATCATTCTGGGGCAGCAGGGGCTCATGAACAATACACTGGCTCAGTTCGGAATTGGCCCGATCTCGGTGCTCTACACCAACACCGCCGTCACCATCGGCTTGATCCAGTACATGCTGCCGTTCGGTGTGCTGATGCTGGCGCCGGCGCTGACCGCCATCGACGAGGATATCGAGGCCGCTTCGGGCAGTCTGGGCGCGCGATGGTGGGAGACGCTGTGGTATGTCGTCCTGCCGCTGGCGAAGCCCGGCCTCGTCGCCGCGACCGTCGTCGTGTTCACCATTTCGCTGACGGAATTCGCCATCCCGGCCATCCTCGGCGGCGGGACGAACGACTATGTTGCCAATGCGATCTATGACGCGTTCTTCCGGATCAGCGATATGGGCGCAGGTTCGGCGCTTGCCGTCCTTTTGATATTGTTCGGCAGCTTTCTGGTCGCGGTGCTGTTCGCGGTGGCGGGGACGGGCACGATGGGCTTTGTGCGGGAGAGCGACCAATGATGCAATCGGCATTCGCGCGCCGGCTCGTGTGGACAGTGGTGTGGTTCAATATCGTCTTTCTTGGGCTGCCCACTTTCGTCATCCTGGCGGCGTCCTTTACCGCCGGCGAGATCCTGACCTTTCCGCCCGACGGTTTTTCGCTGCGCTGGTACCAGGAACTGCTGGGCATGCGCGACTTTCAGGGCGCGCTGTGGCGCAGTGTCCAGGTCGCCGCCATCTGCACGCTGTTCTCGATACCGGCGGGGACGCTGGCGGCCCTTGCCATGGTGCGCTATCGCCTGCGCTTTGCCCGCACGCTGCAGATCTATTTTCTGCTGCCCTTCACGGTGCCGCTGGTCGTCTCGGGCATCGGCATGATGTTCGTCTTCGGCGAGATCGGCGTACTGGGGCAGCTATGGCCGGTCGGGCTGGCGACCTGCGCGATCAACCTGCCGTTCATGATCTGGTCGGTCAGCGCCTCGGTCAATCGGCTCGACCCTGATCTGGAGAACGCCGCTGCCAATTGCGGCGCGACACCGTTCCAGGCGTTTTTCACCGTCACGGTACCGGCGTTGATGCCGGGCATCATCACCGGCGCCCTGCTGATGTTCATACTGGCCTTCAACGAGTTCATCGTCAGCCTGTTTCTGGTCGATGTGCGCATCGTCACATTGCCGGTATGGATGTATACCTCCATCCGGAACATCATCACGCCTGACCTGGCCGCTGTCGCGGTGGTCTACATCGCCATCGCCGCCGTCGCCATCTTCGTCCTCGACCGGTTGGTCGGGCTGGATATCTTCCTGAAGTCGAAATAGGAGCGTTTGCCATGACCGCCGCCCACCCCGGCCCCGACCCCGTAAACGCTCCGCGGGTTGTCCATCTTCAGGGTTTGCCGCCAGCGGATTATGCCGATCTTCTTTTGCGGACCGAGGGCGATCTGTCGGCCTATCTGGACCCCGTGCGCGAGATCATCGACGCGGTGCGGGAACGGGGCGACGAGGCGCTGGCCGATTTCGCCCGCCGGTTCGACAAGGCGCCGTCGGTCACCGCCGAGACACTCAAGGCCACACCGGCCGACTTCGAGGCCGCCTTCAAATCGGTCGACCCCGAGGTGATCGAGTCCATCCGCTTTGCCATCGACAACATCCGCCGGTTTCATCAGGCCCAGATGCCGGAGGAAATGTGGCTGAAGGAAATGCATCCCGGCGTCTTCGCCGGCGACCGGGTGCGGCCGATCCCGTCAGTGGCCTGCTATGTGCCGCGCGGCAAGGGCTCGTTCCCGTCCGTCGTCATGATGACGACCGTTCCGGCCGTCGTTGCCGGTGTACCGCGCGTCATCGTGCTGACGCCGCCCGGCCCCGACGGCAAGGTCGATGCCGCAACCCTGGTCGCCGCCCGGCTGGCGGGGGTCGAAGATGTCTATAAATGCGGCGGTGCGCAAGGCGTGGCGGCCGTCGCCTATGGCACCGAAACCGTGCCGCGCTGCGTCAAGGTTGTCGGTCCCGGCAGCCCATGGGTTCTGGCGGGCAAGAAATTGCTGGCGGACCGGATCGATCCGGGCATCCCGGCCGGCCCGTCGGAGAGCGTGATTCTGGCCGACGCGACCGCCGATGGCGCGCTGGCGGCGCTCGATCTGCTGGTTGAGGCCGAACACGGGCCCGACAGTTCCGCTTATCTGGTCACCGACAGCCAGGCCGTCGCCGACGCTGCGGTCGCGGCGCTGCCGGGCTATTGGGCGCAAATGGGCGCGGAACGGGCCGGTTTCTCGCAAACCGTCCTTTCGGGACCGCGCGGCGGTATCATCGTAGCGCCGGATTTCAATGCCGCCGTCGCCTTCACCAACGATTATGCGCCGGAACATCTGATGATCCACGGCCGCGAGCCGTTCGCCCATCTCGGCCGGATCGAGAATGCGGGCGAAATTCTATTGGGCGAGTCGACACCGATTCCGTTGGGCAATTTCGTTCTCGGTCCCAATGCCGTGCTCCCGACCGGCCGCAACGCCCGCACCTGGTCGGCGCTGTCGGTATTCGATTATCTGAAGCGCACGTCGGTCGGCTATGTCACCCGCGACGGCTATAAGGCCCTGGCGCCGCACGCCCATCGGCTGGCCGTCTACGAGGGTTTCGAGGCCCATGCCAACGCCGTTTCGCCGCTGCGCGACGAGATCATGAAGCGGGGCCGGTGAAAACGTTGCCGGCGGCGGCGCGGCTTTCGGACTCGTACAGTTCGCAGGCTGCACGGTCGGCCAGAACATGGCGCACCAGGCGCACTTTGCGGCTGTCCGCCAATGCCCGGATGGCCGCCTCGCAGGCGACCGGCGCGGCTTCGTCGACGGGATAGCCGAACGCGCCGGTCGATATGGCCGGAAAGGCGATCGAGGCAATGCCCCGGGCATCCGCCAATTCGATTGCAGCGCGATAGCATTGGGCGAGCAATTCGGCGCTGGGCGTATCGACGCCGTAGACCGGCCCCAGGCAGTGGATGATGTGGGCGTTGGGCATTCCGAAGCCGGGTGTCAGGACAGCCTGACCCGGCGCGATCGGCGCCAAGGGCCGGCACGCCTCGGCAAGTTCGGGCCCCGCCCGGCGGTGAATGGCGCCCGCGACACCGCCGCCGGGCATGAGTTGGGCATTGGCGGCATTGACCACGGCTTCGACGTCGGCCTGATCGGTAATGTCGCCGACCAGACATTCCACTGAGCCTTTCTTGAGATCGATGCGCATTCCGGCCTCCGTCGTGTTTCGGCGCAATCCGGGCAGCGGCGGCTTCAGACGCCGTAATACCCGCGATACCAGTCGATGAAACGGTCGATGCCGACGTCAATCGGTGTCGCCGGCTTATAGCCGATGGCGGCGTCGAGGGCGGTGGTGTCGGCGAAGGTCGCCGGTACGTCGCCAATCTGCATGTCCATCATCTTCTTCTCTGCCTTGCGGCCGAGCTTGTCCTCGATGGCGGTGATAAAATCCATCAGCTGTACCGGTGCGCCATTGCCGATGTTGAATACGCGATACGGGGCGATGCCGCTGCGGCCGGGGTCGGGATTGTCGCCCGCTGCGTCCCATTCGGGGTCGGGCGCCGGCGTCCGGTCGGTGACCCGCACGATTCCCTCGACGATATCGTCGATATAGGTGAAGTCGCGTTTCATATCGCCGTGATTATAAACATTGATCGGCTCGCCGGCCAGAATCGCTTTGGTGAACATGAACAGCGCCATGTCGGGCCGCCCCCACGGACCGTAGACGGTGAAGAACCGCAGCCCTGTCGTCGGCAGGCCGAACATGTGGCTGTAGCTGTGAGCCAGAAGTTCGTTCGCCCGTTTGGTCGCGGCGTAGAGGCTCTTCTGGTGGGACAGACCCTGATGCTCCGAGAACGGCATGGTCGTGTTGGCGCCATAGACCGAACTGGTCGACGCGTAGACCAGATGTCCGACATCGTGCAGTCGGCAGGCTTCGAGCATGTTGAAAAAGCCGGTCAGATTGCTGTCGGCATAGGCACGCGGGTTTTCCAGCGAATAGCGCACGCCGGCCTGCGCCGCCAGATTGATGACCTTTTGCGGCCGATGGCGGTCGAAGGCGGCGAACAGAGCCGACGCATCGGCCAGATTGATCCGTTCCTCGATGAACTGCTCGCCATGCCGGTGAAGGCGCTTCAGCCGGGCTTCCTTCAGCGACGGGTCATAGTAGTCGTTGACGATATCGATGCCGACGACCCGGTGCCCTGCCGCGATCAGCCGTTCGGCGGTATGATAGCCGATAAAGCCGGCCGTTCCGGTTACCAGTATGGTCGAACCCGCCACCTTCGTTCCCCTAAACCGAAGCCATATAGCCACCGTCTACATAGATCACCTGACCGCTGACATACAACGACGCATCCGACGCCAGAAAGATCGCCGAACCGATCAGGTCTTCGAGATTGCCGAACCGGTGTGCCGGAATCTTTGCCAGCATGGACGCCTGCCAGTCCGGGTTGCGATAGAAACCCTCGGTCATGGCTGTTCGAAAATAGCCCGGCGCGATCGCGTTCACGCGGACGCCGCCGGGAAGCCACTCGGTCGACAGCGCCCGCGTCACGCCCAGCAAGCCGGTCTTCGACGCGCCGTAGGGAGTTGCCGTGGGGATGCCGATGCCCGACGCCAGCGAACACATGTTGATGATTGAGCCCCGCTGACGGGCAAGCATGACGCGGCCGACCTCGCGGGCGCAGAAGAATGCGCCGCGCAGGTTGGTGTCGACGATCCTGTCCCACAATTCGTCGTCCACCTCGGTCGACGCGCGGACATCCTCCACGCCGGCATTGTTGATCAGGATATCCGGCGCGCCCAGAGCGGCGACCACCTTCGCCACGGCCGAGGCAATCGCCCCGCTGTCGCGGACATCCATGGCGATCGGCAGCGCCGAGCGGCCCTTTGCCCGGATTGCCTCTGCCGTGGCGTCGAGATCGGTGGCCGACCGGGCCGTGATCGCGACGTCGCAGCCGGCGTTGGCCAAACCGATCGCCAGCGCTGCCCCGATGCCCCGGCTTGCCCCCGTAACCACGGCGATGCGTCCGCCGAGGTCGAACATCCCGGCGGCGTCAACCGTGGGGCGGGCGGTGTCGGGCTGTGTCATTGGTACCTGCCTGGTGCTGAAATCGGACTACTGCCGCAGGATACCATCGCCCTCGTCGAACCGAAACGGCAGGTGTTACGGCTTCGCCAGGCGCGCATTCCCGGCGAAACCATCCGAATACCATGGACGGAGAGAATGCAGCTTGACGTTGAGAAAAATTAGCGTAAAGATTGTAAAAAGTGAGCCGACGACTCGCTTTATGGCTGAGCTGCGGACGGCGGAGATGAAACAGGACCGGTGCGCGCGATGAGGCATCGGACAATGTACTGGGGGAACGGGCATGACCATGGCTGAACTGCGGCGGACCGACACCCGGAATGGTGACGCCACTGTTGCCCAGGTCCAGGCCGATAGTCAGGTCGAGGCCCAGGTTTCCGATGATATCGTCACGCTCGAAGCCGGATCGCTCATCTATGCAAAGGGTGAGGAAAGCAACGCCGTTTATTTCGTTGAATCCGGCACGGTTGAACTGCTGCAAAGCGCCCGTCACACCATGTATGTCGTCGCGCAATTGACCGAGGGTATGATCTTCGGCGAAATGGGCGTATTGCGCAGTCGGCCGCGTTCGGTGACGGCACGGGCCAAGACGAATATACGTCTGCGCAGGGTGTCGAAGGCCGGGTTCTACAATTCGCTGCGCAGCGCCAATGCCATTGCGATGCCGCTGCTGCGCATGCTGTGCGAGCGGCTTGAGGGGGTCAACAGCCGGATCGCGGACGCTCAGCCCTATGGCGTGGGCGTGGAGCGGCGGCGCGTGAAGTCGATTACACTCGCGCCCGGCTGCAATATGGTCAAGGGCATGCTCGGCCGGCAGATGGTGCGCATCGACGCCTATCCTTATCGGGTCGGCCGACGGGCGAATCGCGGCGACGTCTATCTGTCGGATCGGCAGCTTCTGCTCCCCGACGTCAAAACCACGTCTTCGATGCTGTCGTCCTCGGAGTCGCCGAGGCGGATATTCCACCTCGCACGGAATCATTTCATGGTCGCCGATCTCGACGGCCGGCTGGTCGTTCAGGACATGGGCACACCGACCGGAACGATCGTCAACGGGACCGCCATCTCACGATTCAAACATGCCGGCACGGCGGCGCTGGATGTGGGCCGGAACGAGATCGTCGCCGGGACCAGCGATTCGCCCTTCTGCTTCTGCATTGACGTCCAGGTCTAGCGCCGTCCGGGATGGCCCGAATGATACCGGATGCCCGATTGCTGAATGCCCAGGCCGACGGAACGACACCCGAGACGAGGTGACCCATGGAACCCGACAAGCCGCTCCGCGTTCGGGAAACCCGTCATGGCAAGACGTTCACCCTGGCGCCGCACTCAGTCATCTACGAGCAGGGCAGCGAAAGCGATGCCGTCTATCTGATTCAGGAGGGACGGGTGGAATTGCTGCGCAGCAACCAGCAGGACAGTGTGGGGGTCGGCATCCTCGAAAAGGGCGGAATTCTGGGTGAAATGGGCGTGCTGCGTGGCGTCCCCAGATCGACGACCGCACGCGCTCTGACGGAAGTGTCGCTTCACATGGTGACGCGGGAGCGGTTTCTGAAATCGCTGGACAGCGTGTCCAGCCTGACATTGCCGGTTCTGCGCACGCTGACCGAACGACTTCACGAGGCAAACGGCACCCTGGCCCGAATGCAGCCCTTTGGCCGCGGCGTTGCGCTGAAGCATGTGCGCACGATCACCATTCTGCCCGGTTCGTCGCTGACCCAGTGGCGCCTGGGGGTTCATGGCTTCGAGGTCGAGCACCTTCCCTATATCGTCGGCCGTGCTTCCGATGGCCTGCCGGCACGGCTAAGCGAGGGCGGCATGACCATTGAGACCGATGAGACGGATCCCCTTGAGGAAGAGCATTTCGGCTTGTTCGAACTGAACGGCCGACTGGTAATCCATGATCTCGGCAGCGACGGCGGCACGACGGTCAATGGCGAAACGGTGTCGCGAGGCGCCTATGCAGGGACAGCCGGCTTGATCAATGGCGATAACGAAGTTGCCGCCGGGCCGGGGTCCAGTCCCTACCGGTTCATCATCCGGGTAACGTGAAACCGCCGGATCTCCCCGGCGGTTCGGCAGCTCGCGCTGGTCATGAACCCTGCTCGTCGCTGTCATCGATCTGTTTGGGGCGATCCAGGGCATAGCCGGCCGACCGCACCGTGCGAATAATGTCTGGCAGATCGCCGTCATTGATCGCCTTGCGCAATCGGCGGATGTGCACGTCGACGGTCCGGGGCTCGACATAGACGTCGTGGCCCCAGACGACATCCAGCAGTTGTTCGCGCGAGAAGACGCGGCCCGGATACTGCATGAAATGCCGCAGCAGCCTGAACTCGGTCGGACCCAGATGGATGTCCCGTCCGGCACGGGTGACGCGGTGCGCGACGAGATCCATGCGCGTGTCGCCGAATTCAAGCGAATCCTCGTTCGACGACGGCCCGGTGCGGCGCAGGACCGCGCGGATGCGCGCCATCAGTTCAACGATCGAGAACGGCTTGGAGATATAATCGTCCGCCCCGGAATCGAGTCCGCGAATGCGGTCGGCTTCCTCGCCGCGCGCGGTCAGCATGATGACCGGGATGTCGCGCGTTTTCGCGCCCCGCCTGAGTTGGCGGCAGATATCGAGGCCCGATTTGTGCGGCAGCATCCAGTCGAGAATTATGATTGCCGGATTATGCTCGCCCGCGGCGACGACGGCTTCGTCACCGTCTGCCACCGACTGAACGGTATAGCCCTCGCGCTCAAGATTGTAAGTCAGCATGATGACGAGGTCTTCTTCGTCCTCAACGATGAGGACGGTTTGCCGACCGCTTGACCGGCCCGCCTTATCCCCTCCGTCCATGATATTTGTCCGCCTTTATTTGTCTTGCGAGGGATTGACGACTTCGTAGCTGCTGTTGTCGCCCTTTGGCCGGTCGTCGGCCATGGTTCGTCCGGTGATCTGGAAATGAACCGTTTCCGCGATGTTGGTCGCGTGGTCACCGATGCGTTCGATATTCTTGGCGATGAAGAGAAGATGGGTGCAGGGCGTGATCATGCGCGTGTCTTCCATCATATAGGTCAATGTCTGGCGGAAGAGCGCGGTATAGAGGTCGTCGAGTTCTTCGTCCCGCCGCCAAGCGTCGATTGCCCGGTCCACGTCGAGATCGATATAGGCATCGAGGACGTCCTTGATGATCCCTTGCGCCAGGCGGCCCATGCGCGGCACCGCACGCACCGGCTCGACTGCCGGCACCTGGGCCAGGGCGATCGAGCGTTTGGCGATATTGGCGGCGTAGTCGCCGATCCGCTCCAGATCGCTGGCGATTTTCAGGGCCGAAAGGACCTCGCGCAGATCGTTGGCCATGGGCTGACGCAGAGCGAGCACCCGCACGGCTTCGGCATTGATCGTCGCTTCGAATTCGTCGATCTGCTTGTCGCCGGCGATGACGTCCGGCGCGCTGTCGCCGTCGCGTTTGCCAATGCAGTGAATGGCCGCCTCGAACTGCGCTTCCGCGGCGCCGCCCATGCGATAGATGTGCTGCTTGAGCTTTTCCAGCTCCTTGTCGAAGGATTTCGACGTGTGGTCTGTCGCCATGGATCTCTCGTCCCCTGGAATCTGTTCGCTCAGCCGAACCGCCCTGTGATGTATTGCTCGGTCATCTTTTCGCGCGGATTGGTGAATATCTGGCTCGTCTCGCCCACCTCGATCACCTTGCCCATATGGAAAAATACCGTTCGTTGCGAGACCCGGGCCGCCTGCTGCATGGCGTGGGTGACCATCACGATCGTGAAGTTTTCCCGAAGCTCGTCGATCAGTTCCTCGATCCGGGCCGTTGCAATCGGGTCGAGCGCCGAACAGGGTTCGTCCATCAGGATCACCTGCGGCTCGACGGCGATTGCCCGCGCGATGCACAGGCGTTGCTGCTGGCCGCCGGAAAGGCTGGTGCCCGGCGCATCAAGGCGGTCCTTGACCTCGTCCCAGAGACCGGCACGGCGCAGGCTGCGTTCGGCGATCGCCTCGAATTCGGCCTTGGTATTCGCAAGGCCGTGGATGCGCGGGCCGTAAACGACGTTCTCCAGGATCGATTTGGGGAACGGGTTCGGTTTCTGGAAAACCATCCCGACCCTGGCGCGCAAAAGCACCGGATCGACGCTGCGGTCGTAGATGTCCTGACCGTCAATGGTGATCAGGCCTTCGACCCGGGCGGTAGCGATGATGTCGTTCATCCGGTTGAGGCAGCGCAGGAACGTTGACTTGCCGCAGCCGGAAGGGCCGATGAACGCGGTCACTTCGTGCTGGTTGATCGACAGCGAGACGTCGTGCAGCGCCTGGGTCTCGCCATAGAAGACGTTGACGCCGTTGGCGGCGATCTTGACCGGGTTGTCGGTCGCGGCGGCTGGTTCGGATACATGCGTTTGCGGGAGGGCGGATTGCATCGTCATTGGCCTACCATCTGTTCTCGAATTTGCGGCGCATGAATATCGCAATGGCGTTCATGCAGATCATGAAGCACAGAACGACGAGGATCGCGGCCGACGTGCGCGACGTGAAGCCTCGTTCCGGACTGTCGGCCCAGATGTAGATCTGGGTCGGCAGAGCCGTCGACGGACTGAACATGCTGTCCGGCGCCGACGTGATGAAGGCGTTCATTCCGATCAACAGCAACGGCGCCGTCTCGCCCAGCGCCTGCGCCAGCCCGATGATCGTGCCGGTCAGGATGCCGGGCATGGCGAGTGGCAGCACATGATGCAGCACTGTCTGCAACCGCGATGCGCCAACCGCCAGTGCGGCCTCGCGGATCGATGGCGGCACGGCCTTCAACGCGTTGCGCGTGGCGATGATGATGGTCGGCAACGTCATCAGTGACAGCACCATGCCGCCGACCAGCGGGGCGGAGCGCGGCAGCCCGAAGAAATTCAGGAACACGGCCAGACCGAGCAGGCCGAACACGATCGACGGCACGGCAGCGAGGTTATTGATGTTGACCTCGATCAGGTCCGTCCATCGGTTCTTCGGTGCGAACTCTTCCAGATAGATCGCCGCCGAAACTCCCACCGGAAAACTGATCAGAAAGCAGACGAGCAGGGCGTAGAACGAGCCGATCAACGCCCCTTTGAGGCCGGCGAGTTCCGGATGCCGGCTATCGGCGCTGGTCAGGAGCGCCCAGTTCAGGGGCCGCGAGATTGCGCCGTCGTCGGCCAACTGGTCGAACCAGACAATCTGCTGGTCGGTTACGCGGCGCCTGTCCTCCGGCGTGTCTCTCTGAACGAGGCCCTTGGCAAGCTGGTCGAAAGGATCGGAAACGGGGACCATTATGGCGATGGTGCTGCCGATCAGTGATGGATCGCCAACGATGCGGTCGCGCAGCGCCAGGGGGGCGCCGGCCGACAGCATATCGGTCAACGCGCGTTCGTCCTCGGCCGCCACTGTCGGAAACTGTTCCAGCAGTGCGGTGCGCGCCATCTGGCGATAATCGCCGTCGCCGGGAGAGGCCGGGTCCACGGCATCGGCCGGTATCTCGACCGTCAGGTCGAGATGCGTCTGGGTCAGCGCATGATAGCCGGTGGCGATCATGGAGCCGATCAGCGTGCCCAGGATAAGCAACGCGATCGCGATCGCGGAAATGCCATAGGCCTGGAAGCGCCAGTTCTTCGCATAGCGCCGTTTCAGGCGTCGTTCGGCGGCCGACGGCCCGCTTTGCGGCGAGGCTGCCACCGTCGTGCCGGTCCGGTGTGTGATATCAGTCATATTGTTCCCGATACTTTTTCACCGTTCGCAAGGCGACGATGTTCAGTGACAGGGTCGACAGGAATAGAACCAGCCCCAGCCCGAAGGCCGACAGTGTCTTTGGATTGTCGAATGCCGTATCGCCGATCAGAAGGGTGACGATCTGCACCGTTACCGTCGTTACGCCCTCAAGCGGGTTGAGCGTGAAGCGTGCGGTCAGACCAGCGGCCATGACGACGATCATGGTTTCGCCGATCGCACGGCTGACGGCCAGCAGAACGCCTCCGACGATGCCCGGCAGGGCGGCCGGCAGCAGCACGCGGGTGATGGTTTCGGTGTTGGTGGCGCCCATCGCCAGCGATCCCTCGCGCAGCGAGCGGGGAACGGCATTGAGCGCGTCGTCGACGAACGACGATATGAACGGTATGAGCATGAAGCCCATGACGCCGCCGGCGGCCAGGGCGCTGTTGGAGGCCACGTCCAGGCCCAGAATCGTGCCGTACCGACGCAGGGCCGGGGCGATCACCAGCACCGCGAAAAAGCCGTAGACGATCGTCGGCACCCCGGCCAGAATTTCCAGAGCCGGCTTCAGAATGCTCCGGATCGACCGCGAAGCGAACTCCGCCATGTAGACGCCCGACAAGATGCCGATCGGAATGGCGACCGTCATGGCGATGATGCTGATGAAAATGGTGCCCCAGAACACGGGCAGCGCCCCGAATGCTCCCAGTCCGGCGACCTGATCGTCGCGTATCGGAATCTGCGGTTCCCAGTTCAGGCCGAACAGGAATTCAAGCGGCGGAACGCGGGCGAAGAACCGGCTGCTTTCGAAGACCAGCGCCGTGACGATACCGATGGTGGTCAGAATCGCCGCCAGGGCCGCAATAAGAAGCAGGGTCGTGATCGTCCGCTCGACCCTGTTGCGTGCACGCATGGACGGTGCGATCTGGCGCTGTGCGAACAGGAGGCCGAAGCTTGCGGCGGCGAGCCCGACGACGATCGCCGCCCATGACGACAGGGCTTGCAGCGTACCGTAAAACGCGGCGGCCTCGCGCAGATAGGGTTCCGGTTCACCGAATATCTGGCCGTGGTAGATTGAAATGATTTCGCCAGCCAGAAGACTCATTTGCCCCGGATTCAACAACGCCACCTGGTCGGCCGGAAGGCTGGCCAAAACGATGAGCTGGACGATCGTCTCGTCGAACGCCAGCCAGAGCAGGACGAAAACCAGCGAGGGTATGGCACACCACAGCGCGACGTAGGCCCCGTAATATTGCGGGCGCGAATGCAGGGCTGCGTTCGCGGCGCGTGCCTTGCCGATGGCCCGCTTGCGGCCGGTCATGTAGGCGATGGCGGTCAACAGAAAGATCAGGCCGAATGTCAGGGATGTCACCATGGCGTGTGAGCCCTTGGAAATGGCGAAAGGTTCGTAAAATGACGATCCATTGGTCCGTCAACGCAAAGTGGGTATCGAACAAGACAGCACGATGAAAAAACGCCGATCGGTTCGGCCACCTTTGAGGTGACCGAACCGGCGGGGGGTACCCGATACGAGGACCCCGGACAAGACTTTAGTAGCGGTCCATGTGCGTGCCGTTCATAGCGGCCTCGCGAACCTCTTCACGGCGCGCTTCCGGCAGCGGAACAAGGCCACGCTCCTCAAGATAGCCACCATTGCCGAAGGCCTCTTCGGACAAATACTCGGCAATGAATTCTTCCATGCCCGGAATGGCCTCACGGTGCGCGTTCTTGATGTAGAAGAACAGCGGACGCGAAATGCCGTAGCTGCCGTCGGCAATCGTGTCGGGGTTCGGCGAAACGCCGCCGACCGTCACGGCCTTGAGCGCGTCCTGATTCTCGTAAAGGAACGAGTAGCCGAAGATGCCGACCGTGGCAGAGTCTTCCTGGAGGCGCTGGACGATCAGGTTGTCGTTCTCGCCGGCTTCGACGAAGGGGCCGTCGGTGCGCATGCGTGCGCAGACGTCTTCCTGCTCGTCGCCTTCAAGCGCGGCGATCGCCGGAAATTCCATGCAGCCTTCTTCCATCGCCAGTTCGACGAAGGCGTCGCGGGTGCCGGATGTCGGCGGCGGACCGAAGACTTCGATGTCCATATCGGGCAGGTCGCTGTTGATCTCGGACCAGTTGGTGTAGGGATTGTCGACGATTTCGCCGTCAACCTCGACCTGCGCGGCCAGGGCCTGGAAGATTTCGGCCTTGGTCAGATCGAAATCCGGGCCGTCGACCGAGATCGCGAGCGACAGGCCGTCGCTGCCGATCTGGACTTCGGTGATGCTTTCGACGCCGTTTTCCTGGCACAGATCGTATTCCGACTGGGTCATGGCCCGCGACGCGCCGGTGATGTCGGGATTGTCGACGCCGACGCCCTGACAGAAGATCTGCATGCCGCCGCCGGAGCCGGTCGACTCAACGACGGGGGACGGGAAGTCGGTGCTGTTGGCGAAGACTTCCGCCACGGCTTGCGTATAAGGGAACACCGTCGACGAGCCGACGATGGAAATCTGATCGCGGGTCTGGGCGTCGGCCGTGCCGGCAAGGGCGACGCCGGCAACCGCGAGCGCGGCGGCGCTGGCATAGGTCCTGAATTTCACGGATTTCTCCATTGGCCTGTAATGTGGGTTCGGCGAAGCGCGTTGTCACTTCCCTGATTGAACGCCGCGGACTATACAGAGGGTCTGTAATGGATATATTTCGTTTCCATTACTGTTTTGTGACAGTCGCTCCCGCACGCGATCCAACGAGATCCTTAGCCATGGGACACCTCATTTCGCGCCGCCCCGAGCCGGCCACCGTTCGCCGGTATGCGGCGGTTGCGACCGTCTGTGCGGCGGTCTGGCTGGTGCTTACCGGCGGTGCCGCATCGATGCTGGTGCCTGGAATCGCGGTGGCCGCGGCGGCTGCCGGACTCGTGGTCCTTGCAGTGCCGAGTCCGGGGCCGGAATCCGGGCCACGCTCTGGCCCCCACCTGTCGCCGATACGGTTCCTTGCCTGGATACCGGGTTTTCTCTGGCGCGCCCTGGCTGGCGCGGTCGATGTCTCCGGGCGTGTTCTGGCCCCGCGCCTGAACATAACGCCGCGTTTAACCGATATTCCAACGTCGACACCGGATGGATGGCCGCGGGCGTTGTTCACCGGTGTCGTCAGTCTGGTGCCGGGGTCGCTGACGGCGGGCAGCGCGGGCGACCGGGTCCGGGTCCACGTTCTCGTCGATGACCCGTCGATCGTTGCCGGGGTGCACGAAGAAGAGCGGCGGATACGCCACATGACAAGGGGATCATTAAGGGGCCGCCGATGAGCGCATTTCTTTATGTCGTCGCGACGATCCTGCTGTTGTCCATTGGCGTCGGGCTGATCAGGGTCCATCGGGGACCGGGGCCGGGCGATCGCATGCTGGCGGTCCAACTGTTCGGAACAACGGGCATCGCCATATTGTTGATACTGGGAATCGCGACGGGTGAAGAGGCGGCGATCGACGCGGCCTTGATCCTCGGCTTGCTCGCCGCGGTAACCGGCCTGGCGCTGGCCAGATCCGGTCTGGCGATGCAGGAAAGCCGGTCGGAAACAGCCGAACCGGGGGAGGAGCAACCATGATCGCCATCGTCGCCGTGCTCCTGCTGGTCGCCGGCACCGGTTTCTTTCTGGTCGGAACGCTCGGGATTTTGCGGCTGCCGGACCTGCTCAGCCGCCTGCACGCATTGACCAAGGCCGATACCGTCGGCCTGGGACTGATCGTCCTCGGCCTCTGCCTTCTGTCGGGCGAATTCGCCACTATCGTCAAGCTGGTGCTGATCTGGGGTCTGGCGCTGGTGTCGGCGGCGACGGTCTCGCAGCTCGTCGCGGCGCGCGTCGCCGTTGACCCGGGTCGGTCCGACACCGATCGGCCCGGGGCCGATAGCTGATGGCGGACGCCGCTGAGGACATCCTTGCCGCGACGATCGCCGACAGCGGCGCGGCGTTCGATATTGCGCTGGCGTCCCTGCTGCCGGTGCTGGCGTGGGCCGCACTGGCCCACCCGCGCATCATGGCCGGCGTGATGCTGTTCATCAGCTATGGCATCATCCTGTCGCTGGCGTGGTTCCGGCTCGATGCCCCGGATATCGCCGTGGCCGAGGCAGCGATCGGCGCGGGACTGACGGGCGTCCTGCTCATCGGTACCCTGGCACGGCTGGGGCACATCGCGCGGTCGCCCGAAGGGGCGACGCCGCGCGACGCCGTCGACATCGACGAATCGGCGGGGCGGAGCGAACGGTGGGCCGGTGGTATGGCCGTCCTGTTGCTCGCGCTAGGCATCGGGGGTGTCGGGCTGATTGGTTTTGCCGAATTCACCGATCTGGCCGTGACCGGATCTGCCGGGGTGGACAGCGCCGGAACGCTGGCGCTCGCCCAGACCGAAGCGACCGGACTCGGCAATGCGGTCAATGCCGTCCTGCTGAGCTTTCGTGTGCTGGATACGCTGCTTGAGAAGAGCATTCTGATGATTGCGCTTCTGGGTGTCGTGCTGGTCGGCGCCGATGGCAGACCAGCCGCCGAGGCACCATCGGCAGCGCAGTATCATCGCGTTCCCCGCGACAGCAACGCGGCACTGGGCTTGCTGACGACCGTCATCCTGCCCGTGGCGCTTGTGACGGCGGGCTATCTGGTGGCGATCGGCGCCGATCGGCCCGGGGGCGCCTTTCAGGGCGGGACGGTTGCCGCCGCCGGGCTGATCGTGGCTGTCCTTTCCGGGCGGCTTCGCCACCCTGCGGCCGGGTCGCGGCTCGTGACCGCCACGGTGTCGGCCGCGATCGCCGTGCTGGCGGCGGTGCTGGCGATCGCGTCGGTCGTTGGGCCGGGTTTCGGCGGCATTCCGTTCATCGGCGGCGATCAGAAGGTGGTGATCATTGCGGTCGAGATCGCCCTGACCGTCGGGATAGCAGTGGTCCTGGCGGCCCTGGCGCTGGGAGACCGCGAGCGGTGGCCGCAGATGCGCGATGCCGATACGACAAGCGTCAACGAGTCCGGCACCGACCCGTCCGACGGTCGGGATCGCGACGCATAGGATAGTGGAAACAACCATGTCGTTGACGGTCGCGTTATATTTCCTGAGTGGCACGGCGCTGTTCGTTATCGGGCTGCACGGATTGTTCGCCCGGCGTCATCTGGTGCGCCGGGTCCTGGGGCTGAACATTGCCGGCAGCGGTGTGTTCATGACCTTTTGCGCCGTCGCCGTTCGTGGCGGCGGCGTGCCCGACCCGATACCGCAGGCCATGGTGATTACGGGACTGGTCGTGGCGGTTGCCGCGACGGCGCTGGCATTGGCGATCGTCATTCGGCTGTACCGGGAAACCGGCCGGTTGACCCTGGACGAGCCGGGGGACCGGCGCTGACATGCAGCCGACGGATCTGATTTTCACCGCCGTCATCCTCGGTCCGATCGGGTTTGCGGCCTCGGCCGCCCTGGCGCCGGGACGCCATGTGTCGCGGCTGGCGGCGACTGCGCTCGTCTTCGTGGCTGCCGCGGCCATCGTGTTGACCGCCGTCGTGGCCGTCGGCGGTACGATCGGGGCGACGGTGGGCGGCTGGCCGACGCCTCTGGGCATAGCGTTGCTGGCCGACCGGGCGGCGGCCATCATGGTGCTGATGGCGGCATGTGTCCTCGCTGCCGCGGGCGTCCATATCCTGATTGAAGACGGCTGGTATGCGCGGTCGCCGGCGGTCTGGGCCACGATCCTCTTCCTGTGGGCCGGCCTCAACACGCTGTTCCTGACCTCCGACCTGTTCACCGCCTATGTCACGCTGGAGGTCACGGGTCTGGCCGGCGTGGCACTGATCGCCCTTTCCGGGACCGCCAGGGCGCTGACCGCTCAGATACGGTATCTGCTGGTGGCGACCGGCGCGTCGCTGATCTATCTGATGGGAGTGGCTCTGATCTACGCGGTGACCGGGCGCCTGGACGGGCATGGGCTCGTCCCGGAGATGCTGATTCCGGTTTCACTGTCGGTCGATGGCGCCGGTATTGTCCTGGCCGGCGTCACGCTGATGACCGTCGGGCTGCTGATCAAGATGGCCGCGTGGCCGCTGCATGGGTGGCTGCCACCGGCTCATACCGGTGCGGTCGCGCCGGTCAGCGCCATCTTGTCGGCGCTGCTGGTCAAGGCCGCGGCGCTGTTCCTGTTGCGGCTGTGGACGGGCCCGTTTGCCGGCATCGTGCCACCGGCCGCGCCCGTGCTGCTCGGTCTGCTCGGCACCGGCGCGATTGTCTGGGGCTCGATCCAGGCGCTTCGGCAGTCGCGGCTGAAGCCGATCATTGCTTATTCGACGGTTGCCCAGATGGGCTATCTTCTGGTCGCAATCCCGATCATCGCCGCCGGAATGCCCGAAGCCGCCGCTGAGGCATGGTCCGGCGCCGTCATTCATGCGCTGTCCCATGGACTGGCAAAAGCCGCCCTGTTCCTGGCTGCCGGGTCCATCGTCGTCGCGGCCGGCAGCGACCATCTGCGTGTGCTCATTGGATCGACCCGGACCATGCCAGTGGCGATGATGGCGATCGCCGTTGCCGGCGTCTCGATCATGGGGTTGCCACCCAGTGCAGGCTTTCTGGGGAAGTGGCTGATGCTGCGGGCGGCGATGGCGAGCGATGCATATGTGTGGGTCGTGCCGATCGTCGGCGGCGGATTCCTGTCGGCGGCCTACATGTTCAAGATTTTCGCATACGCCTTCCGCCCCTTGCCCGATAGCCGGTTCCAGGCTGTCGCTGACAGGATTCTCGGGCGTCGCCGCCCGGCGCTGGAGGTTGTCGCCCTGCTCCTGGCGTTTTCGTCGATAGCCGTCGGCATTGCCGGGGGCGGCATCCTGCCCCTGACCATGGCCGAGCCCGGTTGGGCCGGAGAGGGTCGATAATGGCCGAGGCAATCCTGTCCCAGGCGCTGCCACTGGTACTGATCGCCTGTTCGCTGTTGCCGGCGGTGGCGGTGTTCCTGCTGAGCGACGCCCATAGCCGGGCGCGGTCCATATGGACCATGGCTGGCGCGACGGCCAAGCTCATCGTCCTGGCCATTGCCATGATCGGCGTTCAGCAGGGTCGGCTGTTCGCCGTGGAACTCCCGATCGGTCCCGGCATGGCGCTGTCGTTCCGGATCGATGCCCTGGCATTGCTGTTCGTCAGCCTCTCGGCCGTGCTGTGGTTCGTGACCACGATCTATGCGCTGGCCTATCTGGCCGGGACGCCCGATCAACGGCGGTTTTTCGGCTTTTTCAATCTGTGCGTGGCGTCGACCTCCGGTATCGCCCTTGCCGGGACGCCGCTGACCTTTTTCGTGTTCTACGAGTTGCTGACCCTGTCGACCTATCCCCTGGTCGTTCATGGCGGAGATCGGGCGGCACTCGCTGCGGGACGGCGCTATCTGCGCTATACCATGGCCGGCAGTGCTGCATTCCTGATCGGCGCGGTCTGGCTGGAATCCATGGCGGGCGAACTCAGCTTCGGCCAGGCGGGACAACTGGCCGCCCATGTGCTGGACGACCGCGCGGCACTGACCGCGTGCTTCGTGCTGCTGGTCGGCGGCCTGGCCGTGAAGGCGGCGATGATGCCGTTCCACGGCTGGCTGCCGAACGCGATGGTCGCGCCAGCGCCGGTCAGCGCGCTCCTGCACGCCGTCGCCGTCGTCAAGGCGGGCGCGTTCGGCATTCTGCGCGTCGTCCTCGATCTTTATGGTATCGAACTGACCACCGCGCTCGGCGTCGCACTGCCGCTGGCCATCGCCGCATCGGTCACGATCCTGGGTGCCAGCATGATCGCGCTGGCCCAGCGCGGCCTCAAGCGGCGGCTGGCCTACTCGACCGTCAGCCAGGTGTCGTACATCGTGCTTGGCGTGGCAATGCTGGGGCCGGTTGCCCTTGCCGGCGGGTTGGTGCATCTCGTCCACCAGGGCCTGATGAAGATCACCCTGTTCTTCTGCGCCGGGACACTTCAGAAGACACTGGGCATCCACGAAATCGATGAAATGGCCGGTGTCGGCTGGCGCATGCCGGCGACCATGCTGGCCTTTTCCGCCGGGGCGCTCGGCATGGTAGGAACGCCGCCCCTGGCCGGGTTCGTGAGCAAGTGGTATCTGGGCATCGGCGCGATCGAGAGCGGCCAGTACTGGGTCGTCGCCGTCCTCGCGGCCAGTTCATTGCTCAATGCCGCTTACTTTTTGCCGATCCTTTATGCCGTCTGGTTTCGCCCGCCGGTGCACCCCTGGCCGGACCGCGATCCGGGATTGGCCTGGCGCGGAGCCGTCTGGGAGGCAAAGCCGGCCCTTGTCATTCCCGCCGTGTTTACGGCCGCCGCTGCTGTCGGTGCCGGTCTGTTCGCGGCCTTTGCCGCCAGCCCGCTGCAATGGGCGATCCTGATCGTCGAGCGGGAGTACACATTGCTATGATGTCGCTCTCGACCATATTGCTGGTGCTGACGCCGGTTTTGCCGGCGGTCATGGCAGTGGCCGCACTGGTGCCCGCGTTCGAGCGCATAATTCTGCGCACGGGATGGATCGCGCCCCTGCCGGCATTGGCCGCAATCGCCTTTGTCCCGGACGGGAGGAGCGTTGTCCTGCACGATTTTCTGTTCGGCGCCGGATTCGTCATGACGCCGACCGGCCGGGCGGTGCTGGGCTTCACCGCGTTTCTCTGGCTTCTGGCGGCAATGAACGCCGGCGCCTATCTGTCGCCGTCCTCGCCCCGCCGGCGATTCGCCGGGCTGTTTCTTCTGGTAATGGCCGGCAATTTCGGTCTGCTGATCGCGCGGGATTTCCCCAGCTTTTATCTCTTCTTCGCGATGATGTCGCTGGCGTCTTATGTTCTCGTGGTGCACGACCAATCGGACAAGGCGCTCCATGCCGGGTCGGTGTACATCGTGCTGGCGGTGATCGGCGAAACCGCATTGCTTGTCGGTATGATGCTGGCGGCCGTAACGTCGGGTGGCATCTCCATCGCCGACGCACGGCTGGCATTGAACCCGCCGGGCCCGAATGCCGTCGCAATCGTCCTGTTTGCGTTGGCTTTCGCCATCAAGATGGGGTTGTTCCCGTTGCATGTCTGGCTGCCGCTGGCTCACCCGGCGGCACCGGCGCCCGCTTCCGCGGTTCTTTCCGGTACCATGATCAAGGCCGGTCTGTTCGGCATGATCACCTTCCTGCCGATCGGGCTCGATCCGTGGTCGGCCGGGGGTACGGTTCTGATCGTCATCGGTCTCTTTACGGCGTTCTATGGCGTGATATGCGGCGTCGCGCAGGACGATGCCAAGGCGGTGCTGGCCTATTCCAGCCTCAGCCAGATGGGGATACTGGCTGCGGCTCTGGGGGTGGGCTGGACCGCGCCCGCTGTCTGGCCCGCGCTTCTGGTCGCGGTTACGGTTTATATGCTGCATCACGGGCTGACGAAAGGCGGGTTGTTTCTTCTTGTCGGCGCCCGGCAGAAAGGTGCAATGACCGCCGGAAGCCGCGTCGCCTTTATTCTGCTGGCAAGCGTTGGGGCGCTGGCTCTGGCCGGTCTGCCCCTGTCGAGCGGGGCGGTCGCAAAACTCACCCTGAAAAGCGCCATCGAAGGGGCGTCTACGGAAGCGGCCGATCGGATCGTCACCCTGCTGTCGTTGTCAGCGGTCGCCACGACACTGCTGGTGCTGCGGTTCCTTTATATATTCGCACCCTGGCGGCCGACTGCCAACGACGGCAGTGCCGCCGGCCCCGCGCGCCGGATCCTGACAGGTACCGCTGCGGCGTCGATACTGTCCGGGCAGGTGGCGATCTGGTGGATCGCGCCGGCATCGAAGATCGCGGATACGTTTTCTGCCTATGGGCTGTGGGAGAACGGCTGGCCGCTCGCCGTCGGACTTGGCGTGGCGGCGGCTTCCATGCTCGCGGTCCGGGGTCGGCAAGCCTGGCGTGTGCCCCAGGGTGACCTGCTGGCGCTCTCGTCACCGCCTGCGGTGGCTTTGGCGGCGTCCTCCGTTCGCCTTGCCCGGAAAGTGTCGGAGTATTCAGGTTCCGCGGTCCGCTGTGTCAGGTCCAGTGTCCAGTCGGTCTGGGACGACAGTGTCCGCCGCCGGTCAGGGATCGAGGATGCCGTCAACCGGGCGGTCGGCCAGCGGGCCGTGACCGCCATATCGATCATTGCCGTCGCGGCCGCGCTTTTCGCGGTACTCCGCGGGTGATCCGGGACTCAAAGTAATAGTATTGCGGACATCGCCGGTTCCGGGACAGGCCAGGGTTGCGCGCGTGGGCCTGGATCGCTAAGACTGTAGCAAGCCTCAATTGCTCAAACGGCAGGCATAGTGACATATTATGTGGGGAGGGTCGACATCCTTTGGTTGCGCAACAGGAAAATTGACTCTCCCGATTTGAGCGGCAATGATGAGCGCCGAGCTGCCCGCGCGGACGGATCGGGTTGGGCGGCTGACGTTCCGTCCCGTCGAAAACAACCGCTCGCCAGCGTCCGCGAACATTGCGGGCGCGAGATGGCGGGCGACACTGCAATTCAACCACACAATCGGAGGACATGAACCATGAAAAAAGTGGTTACGACATCTGCGATCGCGCTGGCCGCGACAGGTATGGTTGCGCTGGGATCGGTTGGCCAGGCCAACGCGCAACAGCAATTCGTCACCATCGGCACTGGCGGTGTGACCGGCGTCTACTACCCGGCCGGTGGCGCGATCTGCCGTCTGGTCAACCAGGGTCGCGACGAACACGGCCTGCGCTGCTCGGCCGAGAGCACAGCCGGTTCGATCTTCAACCTGAACGCCATCGCCCAGGGCGAGCTGGACATGGGCGTCGTCCAGTCCGATTGGCAGTACCATGCCTATCACGGCACCGACCAATTCGAAGAAGCGGGCGCCAACGAAGATCTGCGTGCCGTCTTTTCGCTCCATCCCGAACCGTTCACCGTCGTCGCGCGTGCCGATAGCGGGATCGAACATTTCGAGGATCTGCC
Organism: Fodinicurvata sp. EGI_FJ10296; assembly: GCF_040712075.1. NCBI lineage: Bacteria > Pseudomonadati > Pseudomonadota > Alphaproteobacteria > Rhodospirillales > Rhodovibrionaceae > Fodinicurvata > Fodinicurvata sp. EGI_FJ10296. The sequence goes on along the minus strand of NZ_JBFCVL010000003.1, from coordinate 405,709 downwards.
GGGCAAGCGCGTGAATGTCGGCAATCCGGGGTCCGGTCAGCGCGGCGTTGTGGAAATGCTGTTCGAGCTTTACGGCTGGACGTTCGACGATCTCGAACTGGCCTCGGAACTGCCATCCCGCGAACAGGCACAGGCGCTGTGCGACAACCGCGTCGATGCGATCCTGTTCACGGTCGGCCATCCCAGCGCCTCGATCCAGGAAGCCACCACGACCTGTGATACGAACGTGATCCCCGTGACCGGCGACATCATCACGGACCTGATCGAGGAAGAGCCGTTCTATTTCGAGGCGACGATCCCGGGCGGCATGTATGACGGTACCGACGAAGACGTGACGACGTTCGGTGTTGGCGCGACGTTCGTTTCGTCGGCCGACGTTCCGGCCGACAGCATCTATGCCGTCGTTTCCGCCGTCTTCGAGAACCTGGAGCAGTTCAAGCAGCTTCACCCGGCGTTCTCGATCCTCGAAGCCGAATCGATGGCGACGGCCGGACTTTCCGCGCCGATCCACGAAGGGGCCATGCGCTACTACGAAGAAGCAGGCCTCCGGTAAGGCGGGCTGAACAAGCGGGGGTGGTCGTCGGCCGAGGCCGGGCCACCCCTATTTTTTGCAATGCCCAGTTCGGGCGTGATCACGAGGCTATGCGTCGATGGCCAGACAGTCTTCCACCTCGCCGGACAACCGTGCCGCCGGTGACGAAGTTGTTCCGGATGCCGAAAGTCTTGTCGCCAAGGCCGATACCGGGGCCAGACAGCCTGCCGGAATCGCCGCCAGGGTCATTTTCGTCGTCGCTTTCCTCTGGTCGGCTTTTCAGCTGTGGTACGCATCGCCGCTGCCTTTCGTGTTTGGCGTCTTCATCGTCAATGACGCCGAAGCGCGCGCCCTGCATCTCGCGTTCGCGCTCTTCCTGGCCTTCACGGCCTTTCCTGCCGCCGTCGACTCCACCAGCGGCCGCAAACCAGTTCTGGCCGGGATTTATGGCATCGCGGCAGTCTTCATGGCGGTCACCGCCGCACAACAGCTTGCCGCCGGCGAGGCGGTCGGATGGGCATTCCTGGCCGGCAGTGCGACCGTTCTGATCGCGGCCTGGCCATTGATCGTTCCGTCATCGACGACCGAAATCCCGCTGGGCGACTGGCTGATGGCGATCGTGGCGGCGCTGCTGACGCTCTATCTGTATGTATTCTACGATGCGTTGTCGCAGCGCATGGGCGCCCCCATTCTGCTGGATATCGTGACGGGCGTCTGCGGCCTGCTGCTTCTGCTCGAAGCCACACGCCGTGCGCTCGGCCCGCCCCTGATGGTCATCGGGATCATCTTCCTCGCCTATTCCTATCTAGGGCGGTACATGCCCGACATGATCGCCCATAGCGGTCATTCGGTAGAGCGGATCCTGACCCATCAGTGGATCGGTCAGGAGGGCATTTTCGGCATCGCCCTGGGGGTTTCCACGCAGTTCGTGTTCCTGTTCGTCCTGTTCGGGTCTCTGCTGGAACGGGCTGGCGCCGGCAACTATTTCATCAAGGTCGCATTTTCGCTGCTGGGGCATCTTCGTGGCGGACCAGCCAAGGCGGCCGTGCTCGCATCCGGCATGACCGGCGTTATTTCCGGGTCCTCCATCGCGAATGTCGTGACCACCGGTACTTTCACGATTCCGTTGATGAAACGGGTCGGCATGCCCGCACACAAGGCTGGTGCCGTCGAGGTCGCGGCGTCGGTCAATGGCCAGATCATGCCGCCGGTCATGGGCGCGGCAGCGTTCCTCATGGTCGAGTTCGTCGGCATTCCCTATATCGACGTGATCAAGCACGCCTTCCTGCCGGCGGTGATTTCGTATATCGCGTTGCTCTATATCGTCCATCTCGAAGCATTGAAGATGGATTTGCGCGCCATCCCGAAGCCGACTGTTCGCCCCTTTTACATGAGCCTGATTTCCCTCGGCATCACCGTGTCGAGCATCGTCATCCTGTCGGGTATCGTTTACTGGGGGATCGGCTGGATCCGCGACGTCATGGGGCCTGTTTCGTCCTATGTCATCGCCATCGCCGTCGTTGCGGTCTATGTCGGCCTGCTTTGGTATGCCGCCCGGTATGAAGAACTGGAACTGGACGATCCCGAAGCCGAGATCGTCTCGCTGCCGGAATCCGGGCCGACGATCAAGACCGGGCTGCATTTTCTGCTTCCCGTCGTCGTGCTGATCTGGTGCCTGATGGTCGAACGGCTGTCGCCGGGTCTGTCGGCTTTCTACGCCGTGGTGACGATGATGGGAATCATGGTCACACAGCGGCCCATCCTCGCCTTTTTCCGGCAGAACAAGTCGATCGTGCCCGAAATTGCGGTCGGGATCCGCGAGCTGATCGAAGGCATGGTGGTCGGCGCCCGCAATATGATCAGCATTGGCATCGCGACGGCGGCGGCCGGCATCGTCGTCGGGACGGTCACATTGACGGGCATCGGGCTCGTCATGACGGAGCTGGTCGAATTCCTGTCCGGCGGCAACATCATCATCATGCTCGTGCTGACGGCGCTGATCAGCCTCGTACTGGGGCTCGGCCTGCCGACGACAGCGAACTATATCGTCGTCGCCAGTCTCATGGCGCCGGTCGTGGTCGATATCGGCGCGCTGAACGGTCTGATCATGCCGTTGATCGCGGTCCATCTTTTCGTGTTCTATTTCGGTATCATGGCGGATGTGACGCCGCCTGTGGGGCTGGCATCGTTCGCAGCGTCGGCGGTCGCACGGGCCGACCCGTTGAAAACCGGTATAACGGCGTTCTTCTACAGCCTGCGGACGGTTGCTCTGCCGTTCATCTTCATTTTCAATCCGCAGCTGCTGCTGATCGGGTTGACGACGACATGGGAACTGGTCCTGACCATCGTATCGGCGACCACGGCAATGCTGGTATTTGCGGCGGCTACGCAGAATTACTTCTATATCCGAAGCAAGTGGTACGAGTCCGTCGCGCTGCTGCTGGTCGCGTTCACACTTTTCCAGCCGGGCTACTGGATGAACATGCTGTATGACCAGTATGATGAACTGCCGGCGACCGAACTTGTGGAACGCGTCGAACAGAAGCCGGCCGGCAGCCACATTCGCATGGTCGTTGGTGGCCTGGATTTCAATGGTGACGACGTTACCCGCACGGTGATGCTGCCGGTCGGGGAGCCGGGGTCGGGCGAAGATCGGCTGCAAGGCGCAGGCATGAGCCTCATGACGATGGGCGACGAGGTCAACATCATGAATGTCCGCTATGGCAGCCAGGCCGAGCGGTACGGGGTCGAAATCGGGTGGGATGTGCTGGCCGTTCTTGAGCCGGCAGAGGACCGCCCTGCCAATCAGTGGATGTTCATTCCGGCGCTGGCGCTGCTGCTCGCGGTCTTCCTGATGCAGTGGTACCGCGCACAACGGCAGTCCGGCCGATCCAGGCAGCCGGCAGCGGCAGGCAGATAGGGCGGGCGCTGAAGTTGGCGCGCCCGGTTTTTCGGGGCGCGCCGCTTCTTGCGTGCCGGGGTCGGTGGCTTATCCCCGGGCCGCACCACCGACGTCGAGGATCAGCGAATGGACGCGTGACTGGTCGTCCCGGCGCGTGCCGCCGGTTACGGTGTCGAGCGTCTCGGTCAAATTGGGGTAGAACGGGTCTTCCTTGATCCCCGCAAATGCGTCCCGCCAGGCATCCTCGTCATAGAAGACCTGGAATTCCGTGATCCGTTCCGGAGCCTCCGGATCGGCCAGCAGCAGGAAACGGACCAGCCCATAGCGCCGATAGAGTGAGGCCAGGTGCTGTTGGACCATTGTAAAGGTTTCGCCCTGATCCAGGTCTATCGAATAGGTAAGCTGGCGGACATACATTTGGACACCGTTGTTCGTTTCTGGGTGTTGTCTCAGGGAATGTCGTCTCGAGATCGCCCTGCTTCCTGCCAGACAGCAGTGGCCCGACGGACGACGGTAACCGCCTTGTCCCAATCGAGCCAGTCTGCAGCGTCGGAAACCGGGACCCACGCCACGGCGTCGGCATCGTCTCCAGCGACGGCCGCTCCGCCTTCCCAGGCGGCGAGCACCTCGATCAGGGTATAGTGGAATGCCAGTTGGCCGCCCGCGTCACGGGTGATGCTGTCGATGACGGTTATGATTTCGATCGGCCGGATTGTCGTGCCCGTTTCCTCGGCGGCTTCACGCCGGGCGGTTTCGAATACCGTTTCACCGGCTTCCTGACGACCACCCGGCAGGCTCCATTCGCCCAGACGGGGTGCCCGGCCGCGCTTGGCGAGGAGAACCGCCGGTCCCCCCGGCGTGTCGCGCATGATGACGATGCCGACACCTACTCGCGGCCATTGCGGGACCGGTGCGGTGCCGGCGGACGTCATCGGCCTCACGGTGTCGGTTTGAGCCGGGATTCGGCGATCGGCACCGAATATTGTGGCTCGATGTCCCAGGGGAAAAAGATCCAGGTGTCCTGGCTGACCTCCGTCACGAAGGTGTCGACCAAGGGTCGGCCCTCCGGTTTGGCGTAAATCGTCGCCAGATGGGCGCGCGGCAGCATGTCACGGGCGAGGCGGGCGGTTTTGCCGGTATCCACGAGGTCGTCGATAATCAGCCAGCCTTCACCATCGCCTTCGAGCGGCTTCAGGATGCGGGCCTCGCCCTGGTTCTGATGGTCGTATGAGGCGACGCACATCGTATCGACGAGGCGGATATCGAGTTCCCGGGCGACGATGGCAGCAGGAACCAACCCGCCGCGCGCGATGGCGACGATGCCCTTCCACTCTCCAATATCGGCTAACCGCCAGGAGAGCGCCTTCGCGTGGCGGTGAAGTTCTTCCCATGAAACCGGGAAATTTTTGGAGAATGGGGCGGTTTCCGACATGAATTGGCACCCTTCAGGCTTTGGACGCGGAGTTACCCGCTTATAGCCGAGCGGCGGTGCCTGGGCAATCACGGCCTTGAGCGCCATGGACGACCGGCCGTGCCATGGACGGCGACGAGACCGTTTCATGACGGGTCTCTGCGCGCCTCGACTCAGAAGGCTGGATGGCTATCTGACGAACAGATGGACTTCGGGGCCGGAAACATCCCCGGATGCGCGTGACGCGATCTGCACCCGACTCGCTTCGAGTCCGAGGCGCATCAGAGTCTGGCGGACGTCGGCGGCATGCCGCCGTGCACGGTTGGCGATTCGCGCCGTCCCCGGCCGATCGTCCGGGGGAGAAACGGCAACAACTTCGAACCGGGACGCCGGCCGTCGTTCCATCGCCTCGCGTACGACCTGGTGCACGGCTTGCTCGTACGCCACATCGGCGTCGTCGAACCGGATGACGGCAAGCGGGCGGTCCGATGACGCGGAGGCGGCCTGACCTTCACCAGCACTGGCGCCACCACCACCGGCAAATGCCGATGAATAGGCCGGGTTGGCCAGGCTCATTCCATAGAACTCGCCATTGCTGATTGCGACCTGCAGCGTCTGGAGATTCGAGCGTTCGGTGTTGAGATATCGGGTCTGGCGGTTAAGGTCGTCGGTAACCGCGTTCAGCAGCCGGTCGATCAGAACGACGGTGCGGTTGACCTCGTCCTCAAGCAGGGAAAGGTTGGAGTGATCGCGCTCGATCGCGCCGGGCAGATCGTAGGTCGACCTGACTGTCTGCAACAGGAACGCTGCCGTCCCGTTGTCCGAGGCGATTCGGCTGGTCAGCCCGTTCATGGCGCTGACGTCGCGGGCAAGATCGTCGAGTGACCTTTGCGCCACCTGCCATTCGGAGATCAGTTCCGGGTTGCCGCGCGTCGTGCCGACCTGAAGTCGGGACTGAATCATCGACACCGAGCCGTGATACGTCCGTGCATTACCGACACTGCTGCTTCGGATCGACTGCAACTCGCGGTTGGCTTCGGCGACCGAGGCCTTGACCTGGCGCAGGTCGTCGTGGATCTCACCGACACGCCGGCCGATCTCCGTGCCCGTATTGGCATTGAGATTGACTTCCCGCGGTTCGAAATAGGAGTCGCCCAGCGGCAGCAGCATCGACGTTACGTAGTCGTCCCCGGATTGCCCGCCGCCGGAGGAGTCTGAGCGGGACGACACCCCATCGGTAGCGATGCACCCGCTGAGCAGAAAGATCGATGCGGCAAGTGCATAACGACGGTCGAGAAACCCCATCCAGCCCCCGCAAAATCGGTCCCGGGCCGCGGCACGATGCCGCCTGCACGAGACGGGTCGTGTTATTGGCGTACTGATTGTTTTGCCTGCGAAAGGCCATGACATGCGCGGGATAATACTGATTGACGATCTGTCAAACAAGGCAGTTGTTGGCTTTTCGCGCAGATGGCGGTACCGGAGGGATGCGACCATTACCAATCCAAATCTGTGATACCGAGGCATTCAGTTGCCCCGTCATTGCAGCACGCGCCCAAACCGTCACCCGAGAGGAACCCCGGTTGAATTACCGTCATCGGTACCATGCTGGCAATCCCGCCGATATCCTGAAACACGCAGTCCTGACTGCGCTAATAGCCTATTTGTGCCGCAAACCCAAGCCCATGACGATCTTTGACACGCATGCCGGCGTCGGATTGTACGATCTTCTGGGTGAGGAAGCGCGCCGAACGGCGGAATCGGATGCCGGAATCGGCCGGCTCCTGCAGCGGCCGGAATCGCCGGAACTGGCGGATTTCCTGGCGTTGGTGCGCGGCGCGAGCCTCGCGCGCGGACTGCCGCCGGGTCGCCTTTATCCGGGCTCGGCGGAAATCATCCGTCAGCGCCTGAGGCCCGATGACCGGCTGGTGGCATTCGAACTGCACAGGGATGATTTCCGCGACCTGAGACGGCTGATGGCCGGCGACGCGCGCGTGGCCTGCCATTGTCGCGATGCCTATGAGGGGCTGCCGGCCCTGACGCCACCGACACCCAGAAGGGGGCTGGCCCTGATCGACCCGCCGTTCGAGCAGACGGACGAATTCCAGCGAGTTCTACGGTGCCTCAAGGATGTCGGCAAACGATGGCCGGTCGGTGTGCTGGCCGTCTGGTACCCGATCAAGGCACGGCCCCCCGTCGACGCTTTTCTTGCCGAGCTGGTGCGGTCCGGAGCGACGGGCGTCCTGAACGTCGAACTGTTGTGGCGGCCGGCTGACGATCCGGCCCGGCTGAACGGTGCCGGGCTGGCCGTCGTCAATGCACCTTTCGGACTCGATGATGTCGTAATGCCGATCGTCGCTGCTATGGCCGACGCTCTGGCGGCCGACCCCGGACCTTCGGTTCGATGGTTGGTGCCCCGGCCGTAGCCCCAGGCGATTCACTGATCGCCCGTGCAACGCTATCCCCTCCTGATCGCCCCCGACATCGATCGGGGGCCCGGACCCGGATGGGCCCGGTTCGCGTGTCGACTTGGGAGTGTTGCTGCACGAGGTCCCGGGTCTGCAGCGCGTCACTTCGTGGCCGCGCAGCGCCCGGGACGATCAGGGTGTGGAAATCACCATTGCCGCAATCGATTGCGGTGTGTGAATCCCGTAGGGCCTTGGCCGGGGGACGCCGTTACAGGTCTTCCAGGATCGCTTCGGCGGCGGAAACGTTCAGCCCCCGCTCTTCTTCAACGGACAGCTTCGTGACGATGCCGTCTTCGATGACCATGGCAAAGCGCCTGGACCTCACGCCGAGACCGGCCGGTGAGGCGTCCTGATCGAGACCCAGTGCCTTGGTGAACGACGCGTCCCAGTCCGATATCATGATGATGTCGTCGGAACCGTCCCGCTCGCCCCATGCTTTCATCACGAATGGATCGTTGACCGCCATGCAGACGACCCGCTCGACGCCCTTTGCCCTGAGCGCATCCATGTTCGCGACGAAGCCCGGCAAATGCTGGTTGGAGCAGGTTGGCGTAAAGGCACCCGGCACCGCGAAGAGGACCGACTTGCCAGACTTGAAGAGTGTATCGGTGCTGAGTTCGGACATCCCTTCGGGGGTCGCATGCTTGAAGGTCGCCGCCGGAAGCGGATCGCCATTCTTGATAGTCATTCGTTGTCTTCTCCGAATCGATAGGAAACTGGTCGCTGGCGCGACATTAGCCGGAAGCCGCAGCTCGATCCAGCGCGTCGGCCACCATACCTGACGTCAGTATTTCCGGAAGCGCTATGCCATCCGGCGCGCCCGGTCCATAGACGATATTGAACGGAATGCCGAATCGTCCATGGTCGGAGAGAAATTCCGAGATCGCAGGATCGGGGCGGGTCCAGTCTGCCCGCATCGCCGTCAGCCCGTCGGCGCTCAGCCTTTCGGCGATGTCGCCGCGTTCCAGAACCGCGCTCTTGTTGACCTGACAGGTCAGACACCAGGCTGCCGTAACATCGACGAAGACAACCCGGCCGCGGGCCACCTGTTCGGCGATCGCGGGACGGTCGAAGGGGCGCCAGCCGTCGGCCACCGCCCGTGTCTCGCCGCTTTCCGCCCCGGCCGATCCCATGCGCTCGGCCTGGACAGGGACGATGAATGCGAGTGCCGCCACGACCGCCCCGGCGGCGGTGGCCGCGATCCTGGGGCGTCCTGAGAGCCGCCGACGGTACCAAAGCGCTGCCGCCGTGGCCGCCATCATGGCGCCGACCACAGCGGCCGGTCCGTCGCCGATCTGCGCGCCCAGAACGGTTAGCAGCCATAGTGCCGTGCCGGTCAGCGCGAGGGCCATGACGGTGCGCACGCCGTGCATCCAGCGCCCCGGGCGTGGCAGAAAACGTACCAGCGATGGCAAGGCCGCGACCAGCAGATAGGGCAGTGCCATGCCGAACCCGAGCGCCAGGAAGATCACCACGATTTCCGATGGGCCGCGGGACAGGGCAAAGGCGACGGCTGTCCCCAGGAACGGGGCCGAGCAGGGGGTTGCCAGCAGCGTTGCGAAGGCGCCCGTCGCGAAATGTGCGCCGGGCCCCGTCGGCGACGTTCCGCCGACCAGGCCAAGCCGGGTTGCGGCGGTGTGCGGCAGTTCGATGCGAATCAAGCCGGCGAGATTTAAGGCGAAACCGGTCAGGACGACGATGATGAATATCAGGAAGAGTGGCTGTTGAAACTGCATACCCCACCCGACCGCGCCGCCTGCGGCCTTGACCCCGATCGCCAGCCCGGCAAGTGCCATGAAAGACGTCACGATTCCGGCGGCGGACCAGAGGAAGCCCGATCTGACGACCCCCGGGGCCGCGCCGCTATAGCCGACAACCGACATCAGCTTCAGCGACAGCACCGGCAGAACGCAGGGCATGGCATTCAGAATGAACCCGCCTGCCAGAGCGAGCCCGATCATCAGGACCCAGGGCGCGAGCCCGCCAACCCCCGGACCACCGCCCGAGCCGGCCACATCATCCGCCGCGGTCACCGGCATCGCGGTTTCAGATGCAGCGGCCCCGTCGACCAGGGTTACGGTTGCCTCGGTGCCGATCAGGTCTTCCGCCGGTCCGGAGGTCTGTGCGAACGGAAGCTCGGCAACGAAACCGGTGTCGTCGGTGGCGGAAATCCTCGGCGCCTCGAATGCCCATCCGGGTCGCGACTCAATAATGGCGTCGGGGACAGTTTCGTTTCCGGACCCGGCGCCGCTGCGATCGGCATGAACACGCAGGCCACCCAACTCGCCAAGATCGGGCGCCAGAGAAATCTGCGTGACGGTCAGACCGGAAACCGTTCCGTCGTCCGGAATCCTCGCCCGAAATCGATCGATCAGATTGGCAGAGTCGGAATCGATCGTTGCCGGTCCGCCGTCCAGGTCCAAAGCCAGGTCGAACTCTGTCGGGACGCAGATGTCGTCGCAGATCAGCGCTTCCAGCCGGCCGCGCAGCCTCATCGGCTCGCCGGCTGATTCCGGCGTCAGCAGAAGCGGAAAGACGACCCGGTCACCATAGCCGAAGGTTTGCAGACCGAACAGCGAGAACCGTTCAGGCGCCGGCCATTGGAAGTCGACGGCCGTCAGATTCGAGGACTGGGATAGATCGAGGCTGGGCGGGATGCCGGCATCGCCGGGCGAGCGCCAATAAGTCTTCCAGTCGCCGGGAAGTTCGATCTCGACCCCGGCGCGCAGCGTGGATGCGCCGCCGGTGGCATCGGCCGCCGCAATCAGACGGGCACGAACGGTCGCGTCCGGAGACACGGTATCCGTGACCCATTGACCCTGGCCGGCAATAGCGGACCCCGTTCCCGCGATTCCGGGGAGGGTCGCCAGCAGGAGCAGGATGCACACCCCCAGACGGACCATGACTGAAGCGGTGCCCGGCGTCGTGTCGCCTGCTGCTACCATGCGCCGACTGCCGGGCCATCTAATCCCTGGGGTGTTCACCGGAATGCAACCTTTTCGATTGATAATGGCATTGAGTGCCCGTGTGGCCTCGTCGATGCGGGCCGCTGTTTATGGCGAACCCCTTGTTGCTGAACCCCTTGTTGCCGAACCCCTTGTTGCCGAACCGAGGAAGCCACACCTTAGCAATTGAGCATATGGCAGCATCCGAACATATGGCGAGATGCGGCGAGGGCGAATTCCGCCGCTCCGGCTTGTACCATCGAACATGCGAGCTGCCATTCCTCCCCAGGGGTTCGGGGGCTTTCCAACGTTTCAGGGTTCCGGCTAAACGGAGTTCCTGTCTACCATGCAACTGATGCCGACCTGTGCCAGGATCGTAAAGAGGACATGATGACGCCCGAAGAAACCAAAGCGCACGACACCGGTTCCGGTTTCGCCGGCCAGTTCCTGATCGCGATGCCGTCCATGCAGGACGAACGCTTCGAGCGGTCCGTAATCTATCTGTGTGCGCACAGCGACGAGGGCGCGATGGGGCTCGTCGTCAACAAGCCGATGACGTCGATCACCTTTCCCGATCTGCTGGGCCAACTGGGTATCGAGGCCGGCGACCATGTCGCGGACAACCCTGTGCTGTTCGGCGGCCCGGTCGAAAGCGGCCGCGGGTTCGTCCTGCATAGCGCGGATTTCATCCGGGATGCCAGCATGCGGATCGCGGACGATGTCGCGCTGACGGCAACGATCGATATTCTGAAGGCCATTTCCGCCGGCGAAGGTCCGCATCGTCACGTCCTCACGCTGGGCTATGCCGGCTGGGATGCCGGCCAACTCGACGCTGAACTCCAGTCCAATGGCTGGCTGGTCGCACCGTCGGACGATGCCATCCTTTTCGACCATGACTGGTCCACCAAGTGGGAGCGGGCGATCCGCGTCCTTGGTGTCGATGCATTCATGCTGTCGGGCGAAGCCGGTCACGCCTGACTTTTCTATTTTAGCGAAAAACTTCTAAAATTTCATTCCTAAGTTTAACGGAGCGGTAATAGTCCGACGCTAATATCCGGTATCGATCATAAGGGTCAACGGGGCGTCATGGCTGAATATACCTTGGAAAGCCTGGTGGGCACGATCCTCGACCTGAGCCAGGCGGATCTTTCGCTGCAGGACGGGGGCACCGGCGGTGGCAGTGCGATCACCGACGTCGCGTCCGTGGCGTCGACAGTGCTGGCGGAACGGCGGGACTCGCTGGGCGATACCGGCATTGTGATCGTGGATCGCATCGACCATGATTTTCCGAGTGTCGCTGTCTGCCCGACGGCCGTCAGGCAGATGATCCGGCATCTGCTGGGTATTGCCGTCGGTTCCTGCGAAAGGGGCAATACCGTTGTCCTGACCAGTTCGCGCGACGATGAGCTGGTCAAGATTTCCGTTCTGGACGATGGGCGGGCCTTTGGGGCCGAGGATATTCCCGACGACTTGTACAATGCGCTCGACGCCGTCGTTCTGAGGGCTGGAGACGTTTCGGCGTCGGAAGACCGGGCGCGCGTCGTGGTAACGCCGATGGGGCTTACGCTGGCAGTGATTCACGCACTTCTGGTGCGGCAAGGCGGAATGCTGGAAGTCGCGAACGGTCCTGCGGGCGGCAAACAGGTCACACTGGCATTCCCGCTGGACGACAGCGCAGCGGCGTCGGAAAACGCAGCTGAAATCGAGATGGCCGACTGAGCTGCGACGGCGAGGTCGGCACTGCGTCCTCGCCCCTTCAGCCGGACCCTGTGGCGGTCCAGGTGCTTGATTGCCAGTTCAGGGTATCAGTAGAGCGAATCCTTTACGCGCTCGGGCTGGCGGCGGTCGTAATCGCCGGCATCAACCTCTCCCCCGATATCCGCCAGCAATGTGCCGGTACTTGGCAGGCTGGCTCTGTCGACATGATTTTCCGGCGACCAGAGGCCGGAGCGCACGAGGGCGCGGGCGCATTGGAAGAATACCGTTTCCACGGCGACGATCATGATCGAACGCGGGGCCTTTCCCTTGACAGCGAAACGTGTCAGCAACGCCGGATCGAGTGACAATGTCGCGCGGCCGTTGACCCGCAGCGTTTCGCTGACGCCGGGTATCATGAACAAAAGTGCCATGCGCGGGTCGTGGACGATGTTGCGAAGGCTATCGACCCTGTTGTTTCCCGGGCGATCAGGCAGCAGCAACGTCTTTTCGTCCTCGACGACAACGAAGCCGGCGCCGTCGCCGCGGGGGGAGACGTCCAGGCCATCCGGTCCGATCGTGGCAAGGGCGGCAAACGGCGATGCCTGGATCATCGCGCGATAATGCGCATGAACATAGTCGACTTCCTTGGTGATCGACGGTCGACTCGGGGCGCCGTAGACGCTTTCCAGCGTTTCGATATCGTCGATACAGTGGGATTGTGACGCCATCTGATCGTTTGCCTTCTATCTATTTGTCCGGTGTTTGATCTCGTGCGCCGCATGCGCGGCTGACGACCCGTAGTGACTTACTTTGTGCCACCGGTTCTGCATTCGGTCGAGGGCCGATTGCCGCGGCAGACTTTGCTCCGACAGGGGGATTTGGTCCGCAGCGGCCCGCCACGGATCCTGGAACCTTGACAACAGGCCGGCTTGCGATGCTAATTATTTGATCATGGCTCATACCACCGCAATCGCCCTGCTTCGACTTCCGAACCCGCTCTCCTGAGGGAGGCGGGTCTCGACGTGTCCAATGCCAGGCTATCGCGGTGCCACGATGCAATTCCATTTGAAACGACCACTTATGACAGACGCAAATCGTCAGTCTGACCTCCGCCGTCTTCCGTGCCGGCGCCGGGTCGTGCCGCCGATCGTTTCGGTGACTCCGGTCCGGCTGCGACTTATCGGTGGCCGGCGCGCTTGACGGCGGCCCGTCGGCTGTATTTTTCGTCGTAATGTGGTATTCTCTCGATAAACTATCGCATAAGTGGTGACATTATCATGCTGTCCAATCCCGAATCCAAATATCGCGCTTTCGGCAATCCCGTTGATCTTCCCGACCGGACCTGGCCGTCCCGCCGCATCACGGCGCCGCCCCGCTGGGTGTCGACCGACCTGCGCGACGGCAATCAGGCTCTGGTCGATCCGATGGACGGGGAGCGGAAGATGCGCTTCTACGATCTGGCTGTTCAGATCGGCTTCAAGGAGATCGAGGTCGGTTTCCCGTCGGCGTCGCAGACCGATTTCAATTTCATCCGATCGCTGGTCGAGGGCGACCGTATCCCCGACGATGTCGCGGTGCAGGTGCTGACTCAATCGCGAAAGGATCTGATCCAGCGGACATTCGACTCGTTGAACGGCGCGCGTCAGGGCATCGTACATCTCTACAATGCCACATCGCCCGCATTCCGGCGGACCGTGTTCAATATGGAGCGCCGCGAGATCATCGACCTGGCCATCTCCGGCGCTCGTCAGATGGTCGAGGAAGCGGAGAAGCGGCCGGAGACGGATTGGATATTCCAGTATTCGCCTGAGACATTCTCGACAACGGAGCCGGATTTTGCGCTGGAAATTTGCGAGGCGGTGTTGGAAGTCTGGCAACCGACGCCGGATCGCAAGATCATCTTCAATCTGCCGGCTACAGTCGAGGCGTCGACGCCGAATGTTTATGCCGACCAGATCGAATGGTTTTGCCGGAATATCTCGCGCCGGGACAGCGTTGCCATTTCCGTTCATACCCACAACGACCGCGGCACCGGTGTCGCAGCGACCGAGCTGGCGATGATGGCCGGCGCCGATCGCGTCGAGGGGTGTCTTTTCGGCAACGGCGAGCGTACCGGCAATGTCGATATCGTCACACTGGCGATGAACCTGTATAGCCAGGGCATCCATCCGAAGCTCGACTTCAGCGATATGCGCGCGATCGTCAAGACGGTCGAGCACTGCAACCAGCTTCCGGTTCATCCGCGCCACCCCTATGCCGGCGAACTGGTGTTCACGGCGTTTTCCGGCTCCCATCAGGACGCCATCAAGAAGGGGTTCGCGGCGCACGAGGCCCGGAACGACGGCTATTGGGAGGTTCCGTATCTCGCCATCGATCCGGCCGATATCGGCTCGACCTACGAAGCCGTCATTCGCGTCAACAGCCAGTCGGGCAAGGGCGGCGTTGCCTGGATCCTGCAGCAGGACCACGGATTGCAGATGCCCCGGCGGCTTCAGATCGATTTCAGCCGCAAGGTCCAGCAGGTGACCGATACGACCAGCCGCGAGATGACCGGTGCCGAGATCTGGGACGCATTCACCAGGGCCTATTACGTTCAGGAGCGCGAAGATCAGCGTTTCCTGCTTGTCGATTACACGACCACAAGCCAGGCCCGGCCCGGCCGCGAGCGGACCTTTAGCGGGCGGGTCATGATGGATGGCCGGGAACGCCAGATCACCGGCAGTGGCGATGGTCTCGTCTCCAGCGTTCTTGCGGCGCTGGCAAGCGATTGCGGTCTCAGTCTGGAAGTCGTGGATTACCACGAGCACGCGCTGCGGCCGGGGACGGATTCGATGGCGGCTGCCTATTTCGAATGCCGGACCGAGGAGGGACAGACGGTGTTCGGCGTCGGCATCGATCCCGATGTCGCCACGGCCTCGGTCAAGGCGCTTCTGAGTGCGGCCAATGTCGCTTCGGAAACGAGCCAGTAGGAGCCCTCCCGGGGAAGAGACAAGGGGCGCCAATGCGAGAACCACTGCTTCCGATGCCCTGCATGCAATGTCGATGAACACAGTTGCCGAATAGCGCTGCGCGCTTCCGGGGCAGGAAAAGGTGGTCCGGGGCGCTTTCCACCTTCTCCAATTCCCGTGCGCAGCGCGGCGCGAAGTGACGCGCTGCAGACCCGGGATCGGGTGCCGTAGCTCTCGGCGGACGAAACGCGGGCCGGGCTCTCGCGGAACGTGTGGACCCCGGACAGCACTTCGTGCTTCCGGGGATGAGATAGGGGGCGGATGCTGAGGCAATAAACACAGTTGCCGGCTCTGCGAAGCACCATTTCATGGTGTTTCGCGTCCGGGGCGGGGGAATTCTTCGGGCGCCGTCCCCTTGTCCATTCGCGAGGAAACGAAAAAGCGCCCGGGACGGTCAGGACCCGCGCTCATCCGGGCCGGGGCCCCTGATCGAGTCAGGGGCCCTCAGGCGGGGGGCGATCAGCAGGCGAAAAGCCTTGCTATACGGCTTCGGCTTTCCGGCTGTCGCGCTTGCGTTCGTTGGGGTCCAGCTGCCGCTTGCGAAGACGGATCGATTTGGGCGTGATCTCGACCAGTTCGTCGTCCTGAATATAGGCGAGGGCCTTTTCCAGCGTCATCTGGATGGGCGGCGTGAGCTTGATCGCATCGTCCTTTCCGGAAGCGCGGACGTTGGTCAACTGCTTGCCTTTCAGGACATTCACTTCCAGGTCCGTGCCACGCGTGTGCTCGCCGATGATCATGCCGCGATAGACCTTGTCGCCGGGATGAATCAGCATCGGGCCCCGATCCTCCAGATTCCAGAGGGCATAGGAAACGGCTTCGCCGTCGCCATTGGAGATCAGGGCGCCGGTATAGCGACCGGGCAGGGCGCCGCGATAGGGGCCATAGTCGTGGAAGACACGATTCATGATGCCCGTGCCGCGGGTGTCGGTCAGGAATTCGCCGAGATATCCGATCAGACCGCGCGTCGGCATGATCAGCACCAGACGCTGCTTGCCGCCGCCCGAGGGGCGCATTTCCACCAGATCGCCCTTGCGCTCGGAAAGCTTCTGAACGACGGCGCCGCCATATTCTTCGTCGACGTCGATATAGACTTCTTCCAGCGGCTCCAGCCGGGCGCCGGACTCGTCTTCCTGGAACACGACGCGCGGGCGGCTGATTGACAGTTCGAAGCCTTCGCGGCGCATGGTTTCGATCAGGATAGCAAGCTGCAATTCACCCCGGCCGGCAACTTCAAAGCTTTCGCGGCTGGCGCTTTCGGTGATTTTCAGCGCGATATTGCCTTCGGCCTCGCGCATCAGGCGATCACGGATATTGCGGCTGGTAAGCTTGGTGCCTTCCGTTCCGGCCAGCGGCGAATCATTGACCGCGAAGCTCATCGACAGCGTCGGCGGATCGATGGGATCGGACGGGATCGGCTCGTCGATGCTGGGGTCGGCCAGGGTATCGGAGACCGTCGCCTTGTCGAATCCGGCCACGGCGACGATGTCGCCGGCCAGGGCTTCTTCGATCGGCTGCCGTTCGATCCCGCGGAAGGCCAGGATCTTGGACACCCGCGTCTGCTGCACGACCTCGCCTTCGCGATTGATGGCCTTGAGCGTCATGTTCGGCCGAAGGACCCCGCTGGTGATTCGACCCGTCAGCAATCGCCCCAGATAGGGGTTTGCCTCCAGCGTGGTCGCCAGCATCGTGAACTTCATGTCCGGGTCGACCAGCGGTGCCGGCACATTGCTGAGCATCATGTCCAGCAGCGGGGTCATGTTATCGCGGGGGCCTTCCGGCGATGCGGCGGCCCAGCCGTCCTTCGCCGACGAGAACAGATACGGGAAGTCGAGCTGATTCTCGTCCGCATCGAGCGCCGAAAACAGGTCGAAAACTTCGTCCAGGACTTCCTCGGCCCGCTGATCGGGCTTGTCGACCTTGTTGATAAGGACGATCGGCCGGAGCCCGAGCTTTAGCGCCTTGCCGACGACGAACTTCGTTTGCGGCATCGGGCCTTCGGATGCATCGACGAGAACGACAACGCCGTCGACCATATTGAGAATGCGTTCGACTTCGCCGCCGAAATCGGCGTGGCCGGGCGTATCGACGATGTTGATCCGCGTATCGTTCCAGACCAGGCTGGTGCACTTGGCGAGGATCGTGATCCCGCGTTCACGCTCCAACTCGTTGCTGTCCATGATCCTTTCGGCAACCTGCTGGTTTTCCCGAAAGGCGCCGCTCTGGCGCAGCAACATGTCGATCAGGCTGGTCTTGCCGTGGTCGACGTGGGCGATGATCGCAATATTCCTGAAAGCCATGAATTGTCCTTGAGCCCGCCCCCCGTATGTCCGCCCCGATTGCCCGTCATGGGCGCCGGCGATGCCGTGAGCGCACGCCGACCCGTCCGGGAGGCGCCGGTTAATCTGTTGCGGCGCAATATATCAACGTACACGATGCAAGCAAGCATCATTGCCGCCGTTGGCGCCATTCACCCGCGATGTCGGCCATGCGTGGCTCGCGGGGCTCGTTCGCCCCGGGCCGTTGCCGACTTTGCCGACAGGGCCCTGAAGGAGTCCGAAATGACTATATTGGGCTGCTGGAACCAAGTGTCCATGACGCATGTTCCCTTGTGGTGCCGTATGCGTTCTACTGTTGGCAGTGTTCGGCGGCATGATCACCCGGCGCCGATGCCCCTTGAACCACGTGGTTTCTTCGATGCCCCCTGAATTGGCCATCTCGCCGAAATCGATTTTCGCCACGCTTGCCGCCGATCGGCGGGCGGGCCGGGCGGCGGTTCTCTCGGCCTGCGTCATCGGCGTTTTCGCCGGAGGGATTGCCGTGCCGGTGGTCTTTGCGCAGATGATTGCGCCACGAATCGAGTCCATGGAACCGGCCGAGAACTTCACGACGCCGGAGCTTTCGGTGCAGCCGGTGCCCTACCGCGCCGACCTCGAAATCGAAGGCACGCTCCCCGAGGATGGTGTGCGTGCCGTTGAGGATTCCGTGAACCTGCTCAGTCTCGCCGAGGAAGAACCGCCGTCTGCCGTCGGACTGATCCGCCGCGCGGAGGCCGACCGGGATCGCATTCGCGGTGCTCTCAGCGCGTTCGGCTACTATGATCCGGATATCCGGATCGACATCGACGGTATCGAGGTGGCTGATCCGGAATTGCGCGGCCAATTGTCCGCGCGCACGAGCGATGCGCCCGTCCCGGTCTCCATTGTCGTCGACCCGGGGCCTCAGTTCACCCTGGCCCTGTACGAGGTCGAAGCCGTGGATGGCGGGCCGCTGCCGATCGAACTGGAGCCCGGATCCCCGCCGACACAAACAGGCGTTCCCGCCCTTTCCCAGACTGTTCTGCAGTACGAGCGATCGGTCATTTCGCAGTTGCGCGATGCGGGATATGCGCTGGCGCGTGTCGCCGATCGGGATGCCGTCGTGGATTTCGAGACTCAGGAGATGGAAGTCGTGCTGAGCATCGATCCGGGTGGACAGGCCAGGGTCGGCCCGATGATCGTTTCCGGGCTGGAGCATGTCGAGGAGGATTTTGTTCAGGGCCGTCGACCGTTCAGCGAGGGGGATCTCTATTCTCCCGAAACGATTTCCGAACTCAGGGAAAGTCTTTCCGAACCGGGGGTTTTCTCGTCGATCCGCATCGATCCTGCCGACAGCCTGAACGAGCAGGGGCGCCTGCCGCTGGAAGTCACGGTCGAGGAAAGGCCGCGCCGGGTCATCGGCTTCGGCGGTGATTATTCGACCACCGAGGGCTTTGGCCTGCAGGCTTTCTGGCGGCACCGGAACCTGTTCGGCCGCGCCGAGCAATTCGGGATCAGCGCTGCCATTGCCCGCCTCGGCGAAACCGAGATCGGCCGCGCCACCTATCGGCTGGAAACGACGTTTCGCAAGCCCGATTATCTGACGCGCGATCAGGCGCTGCTCATCGATGCGGTCGCGGTTCAGGACAATCCACTGGCGTATGACCGCCGCTCTTTCTCGGTGTCGGCAGCGCTGGAGCGGCAGGTGACCGAACGACTGACGGTCAGCGCCGGTGTTTCCCTGGAAGCGCTGCGGATCGTGGACGCCCAGGACGTGGAGCGCGATTTCGGCCTGATCGGCGTGCCGCTGTCGCTTCGGTACGAGGCGACGGACGATCTGCTCGACCCCAGTGAGGGGTTTCGGATCACCACCTCACTGACGCCATACACAAGCGTACTCGGCGAGGCCGGCACTTTCGCCGTTGGGGAGGCCGAAGGGTCGATCTACGAGGATTTCGGCAGCGAAGGGACATTCATTGCGGCCGGACGCGTGGGGTTCGGGTTTGTCGCCACGGACAAGGATATGGCCGAAATCCCCGCCAATCTGCGCTTCTATGCCGGTGGCGGCGGATCGGTGCGCGGGTATCGGTACCAGTCGATCGGACCGCGCGACGAACAGGGCCGTCCGATCGGCGGGCTCAGCCTCATCGAAAGCAGTGCTGAAGTCCGCTACCGTGTAACCGACACCATCGGTGTTGTTCCGTTTGTCGATGCGGGTATGGTATTCGATGATCCGTATCCCAATCTGGACGCCGAGCTGCAAATTGGTGCCGGTCTGGGAGTGCGATACTACACCGGCTTCGGGCCGATCCGCGCGGATATTGCCGTGCCCGTGAATAAACGGGATGGCGACGATGACTACGCGCTCTATATCAGTATCGGCCAATCATTCTAAAGCCGGAGACAGCACGGCGTGAAGACGGCCATCAGGGTCCTGCTGGCGATACCGCTGCTATTGGTAGCGTTCATCGGCGGATTTTATCTTTATGCGAACACCGATCACGGTCGCGGTGTTCTCGTCGATCTGATCAACGGATTCGCCGGGGACGGCGTTGAGATCGGCGCGATCGAAGGGCACGTCCCTTTCGACATGACGTTGCGCGACCTGCGCGTCGCCGACGCCCAGGGGCCGTGGCTGGAGGTCGACGAGGCGCGCCTGGCGTGGACTCCCCGGGATCTGATCGGCCGTACCCTCAGGGTGACGGCGCTGGAGGCGGGAACGGTGGCCGTGGCCCGGCTGCCTGCCCCAGGACCGGAAGCCGAAGACGAACCGTCCGGGGGCGCGGGTTTTCCCGATCTGCCGGTCGATGTCGTGGTCGAACGGCTGGTCGTGGACCGTCTGGCGCTGGGCGAGCCGGTGGCCGGACAAGCTGCCGACCTCAGGATCGAAGCGTCGGCGCGGCTTGGCGATCCGGCCCGGGGGCTGGCGATCGCCGCCGATATCCATCGGCTGGATGGCGTTGCAACCGATCTGGTCGCCGATATCGTTTTCGTCCCGGAGACCGAGCGACTGTCGGTGGATGTCGGGCTGACCGAGGCGCCCGGCGGCGTGCTCGGCGGCCTGCTGGAGCTGGCGCCGGGCCAGGGGCTGACACTGCGTGCCGACGGTGAAGGTACGCTTTCCGCGTTCGACGGTGAACTGGTTGTCGATGGTGGCGAGGCGCTCGGCAGCGACATCCAGGTGTCTCTGGACCGCTCGTCGGGATCGGATGGGGAGGGCATTCGCCTGACCGCCGACGGATGGGTCGTGCCGCATGCGTTGTTGCCGGAGCGGTTTGTCCCGCTTTCGGGCGACCGCATGACGGTATCTGCCGATGCGACGATCGGCGAACAATCAGTGCAAATCGACGGTCTTTCGGTCGATGCTGCCGCCGGCCGGGTGTCAGTGGACGGCCGCGTTGCCAGGGATGCCTCGGATCTGGCGCTGAACTACTCACTCGAAGCGGGCGATGCGGATCTGTTTGCCGGGCTGTTGTCGGATGCCCTGGCAGGGGAAGCCGTTGCCTGGGATCGTCTGGCGTTGAGCGGCACGATAGTCGGACGGGTCATGAATCCCGCCGTTGATCTGACCGCCGACATTGCCGGGGGACGCTTCGGTGGGCGCGGCGCAGAGGATCTGACGCTATCGGCGGCATTGCGCCCCGATCGGCCGGTGACCGACCCCGATATGCGGGCGGGGTTCGAGATCGATGCCCGGGCGCGTGGCGTCGCAACCGGCATTCCGGCCCTCGATGAATGGCTTGCGGTTGGCGTGGCCGATGCGGCCGAAGACGGGGGCCCGCCTGTGTCGCTGTCGGCGGCCGGTGTCGCGGGCGCCGATGGCGATGTCGTGCTGGAGCAGTTCGCCCTGTCGGCGCCGACGGGACGATTGGCAACATCGGGGACGGTAGCGGATTTCGGCGATACCTTCGATGCAACCGCCGAGCTGGTGCTCGATGATCTTTCGACATTGGCGGCGTTTACCGGCGGGCTGACCCTGGAAGGGGGGCTGGATCTGGAAGCGGAGATCAGCCGCGCCGACGGCCGGACGGCCATCGACCTGCAGGGGGCGCTGGAGGGCTTCGATTCCGGTATCGCACAGATCGACGGCCTGTTCGGCCCGGATATTGCACTGGCTGGCCGCGCCGAGATCGGCGATAGCGGGCAGTTGGCACTGCCGTCATTGTCCGTGACCGGCGAGGGGGCCGGGCTGAACGCGTCGGGTTCATTGGTGGATGGGGGGGTGGATGGCGAGGTCGAGGGCGGTGTGACCCTGACCATCGACGATCTGGCGGCACTGGACCCGATGCTTTCCGGTGCCGCGCAGATCAACGCACGCGCCAGCGGCCCGCTGTCGGCGCCGTCGCTGGGGTTGGGCATTACGTCCGATCGCATGGTCGCCGCGGACCGGGTCGTGGAGAACCTCGTCGCCAGCGTCGCGGAAATCGACCTCGAAACCATGACCGGCCGGTTGACGGCGGCGGCGACGCTCGACGACAGGCCGGTAAGCATTGCAACCACGGCCGGCTACGATCCGTCGGCCCAGCAGGTTTCCATTGCCGATCTCGAGGCCGGGCTGGGCTCGGCGGCTGTCAGCGGTGATGTGGATGTGGATCTGACGACCTTGACCGGATTGGGCAGCCTGTCGCTCTCGGTTCCCGATCTTTCGGAATTGTCCGATCTGACCGGCATGGCCATGGCCGGAGAAGTGACGGCCGATATCGGACTGGATCAGGCGGCGGACCCGGATTCAGTGTCGGAAACTGAATCGGGGCAGGCGGCTGGCCGGCAGGATTTGTCGATCGACGCGCGCGGTCTGGGGGTGGTGGTGGACGGCAACCGGGTCGGGCAGGCCACCCTGTCCGGCACGGTGAGCGATGTTCTGGGCGCGCCGACCGCCGACCTCAGCCTGACCATGCGCGATGTCGACGCCGCCGGTCAGGCGTTGAGCAGTCTCGATATCGACGTGTCGGGTGAGCCGGGTGCCTTCGACATCGATTTCGACGCCGCCGGACCGGACGTCACCCTGTCCGCCGGCGGCCGCGTCACGTTGCCGACGGAAACCGATGCCGCGCTGGATATTGCGCTGGAGAGCCTGCAGGGCAGCTACAGCGGTGAACCCGTTACGCTGGCGTCGCCGACATCGGTCACGATCGAGGACGGCGACATTTCCATCGGCCAGACAAATCTCGGCATTCGTGACGGGCAGATAAGCCTGGGCGGCACGGTTGGTGAGACGATCGCCATCGACGGTTCACTGACCAACATCCCCTTGCAGATCGCCGACCAATTCGCGGGAGATCAGGGCGTGTCGGGCCGGTTGTCGGGGTCGTTCAGTGCGTCGGGCAGTCTCGATGCACCAACGGCGCAACTGGAACTGTCCGCCGTCGACGTTCAATCGGCGGCGGCCCGCAATCTGGGTCTCGCGGCGGCGAACGTTGATCTGACGGCCGACTGGGACGGGCAGGCCGTCCGGATCGACGCCGACGCGACGCTGCCCGGCGGAAGCCTGACAGCGAATGTATCGCTGCCGATGGCACTGTCGGGTCCCTCGGCCGGGGCGGAAATGAGCGGGACCGTCAGCGGCGCGGTCGACCTGTCACTGTTGAATCCGCTGCTGGCCGCAGGCGGCGACCGGGTTTCCGGCGGGGTGGCAGTTGATATCGATCTGGGGGGCTCGTTTGGCGATCCCGACATTCAGGGCAGCATCCGCCTTGACGGCGGGTCGTACGAGAACCCGCTGACCGGTGTCGAACTGACCGATATCGGCCTCACGGCAACAGCCACGGGTGACAGTGTCCGTGTCGATCAGCTGGTGGCCAGCACGCCCGGCGGCGGACGGATATCCGGCAGTGGATCGGTGGGGCTGGACGCCGAAGCGGGCATGCCGGTTGACATACAGCTTACCGCCGACCGCGCGCGTCCGATCGACACGCCATACGCGACGCCGACATTGAACGCCGATTTGACGCTCGGCGGTCAGCTGATGGCACAAAGTCAGCTTTCCGGCACCGTGACCCTGCTGGAGACTGTGGTCACGGTGCCGGACAGGCTGCCGTCATCCGTTCGAACCATCGAGGTCAGGGAACGCAACGCGCCGGAGGGGCGCGGGGGATCGACACAATCGTCTACCGCTGGCGCCGGCGACGGCCGTCCGCCGGATGACCCTTCGGATGCAGAGGCTCCGCTGCTGCAACGGATCGGTCTGGATATCCGCGTCGTTGCGCCGGGGGCGATTTTCGTTCGCGGCCGGGGGCTCAATGCCGAACTTGGCGGAGAGATCAGCGTGGTGGGAACGGCGGCGAATCCGATCGCGCAGGGCGCGTTCACGATGCGTCAGGGCCGTCTCAACCTACTGGGGAACATGTTCGATTTCGATCAGGGCCGGGTCACGCTTGATGGTGATGCGATCGGCAACCCCTTGCTGGATTTCGAAGCGATCGCGCCGGTCGGCGACGGTGTGACGGCAACGATATCCGTTACCGGCCGCGCATCCGACCCGCAGATCAGGTTCTTTTCCGACCCGCCATTACCCCAGGACGAGGTTCTTGCCCGCATTCTGTTCGGCCGGGCGACGGCGGACCTCAGCGCGTTCCAGGCCCTGCAACTCGCCCAGAGCATCGGCCAGCTGGCCGGCATCGGCGACGAGTCCAACCTGATCGACGATGTCAGGCGGGCGGTGGGTCTCGACCGGCTCGACCTCGACTTCGACGATGCCGCCGCTGGCGGCGGCGTCAGCATCACCGCCGGCCAGTACCTGACCGAGAATGTCTTCGTCGGCGTGCGTCAGGGCGCCTCCGGCTCCAGCCGGGTAAACGTCGAGATCGACGTGACCGACAACATCAAGATCGAAGGCGATGTCGGCACCGACCGCAGCCGGGTTGGCGTGCGCTTCGAGTGGGAATATTGACGGCTGCGCCCTACGCCATTCCCAATTCGCGGGCCTTGTCCATGTCCCAGTAGGTCGCTTCGATCTTGTTGCCCTCGGGGTCGCGGACGAAGCAGCCGTAGTAGGGTTCGCCATACAGGGGCCGCGGGCCGGGCGGGCCGTCCTCGGCCGCACCGGCGGCGACGGCGGCTTCATGGAACCGGTGCACCTGTTGGCGGCTCAGGGCCATGAAGGCGATATGGGTGCCGTTGCCGACGGTGGCGGGCCTGTCGTCGTGGGGGCTCTGAATCCAGAACTCCGGGAAAGCGCGGCCGAAGGCGGCAGCGCCGGGGTGCTCCATGATTTTCACGATCCCGAGCGTTGGCAGCACCGCCTCGTAGAATGCCAGGGCGCGGGGATAGTCATTCGCGCCGAGCGATACATGAGACAGGCAGCTGTCCGGCGTTTCTGGTGTCTGTTCGGTCATCACAGGATCTCAATTCGAAAACGAAGTTCATGATCTGTTCTAGGCCGCTTCGGTGTCGTCCGCAAGAGGGCGCAGGCCGCTTGGCGCGTTATCGGTCATGAATTGCACCAGCATCTCCATTTCGCGCAGGCGTGGTGTGTTCCGGCGCCAGACAAGGGCCAGACGCCGGAAGGGCTGGGGCGGCGCGAAGGGCCTAATGGCGATGTTTTCGAGGCGCTGCTGACAGGCCAGCGCCGGCAGCAGCGTCAGCCCGATATTGCCGGCCACCATCTCACGGAGGGTTTCCAGCGACGTCGCGGAGAATCCGTCGACGTTGCCGGCGGCGCCGGCTGGTCCGCGCGGCGTCCGGCGGCAGGCGGCCAGTGCCTGATCGCGCAGACAATGCCCGTCCTCTAGCAGCAGTACCGGCTCGTTGGTCAGATCGAGGTCGGTGATCGCTTCGTGACTCGCAAGGGGGTGCTGCGGCGGTAACGCGACGAAGAATGTTTCGTCGAACAGGGGCTGGACCTGAAAACCGGGACGGTCGACCGGCATTGCGACAATGCCGGCATCCAGATCGCCGGAAAGAATCGTGTCGAGCAGGCGGTCGGTCAGATCTTCACGCAGGTAGAGTCGCAAGTGAGGGTGACCGTCGCGCAGGGCGGGCATGATCCGGGGCAGGAGATAGGGCCCGACGGTCGGGATGACACCGAGGCGAAAGGGGCCGGACAGCGGTTCCGCCACCGATCGGCTGACGGCGTAGAGCGCCTGACAGTCGGACAGGATCTGCCGCGCCCGGTCGATCAGGATCTGCCCCCGCTGGGTCGGCGTTATCCGCCGGTGCGACCGGTCGAAGACCGCGGTGCCGATGGCGTGCTCCAACTGGGCGATCTGCGCGCTCAAGCTCGGCTGGCTGACATTGCACGACTCTGCGGCATGTCCGAAATGTCGATGGTCCGCCACCGCCACCAGATAGCGCAACTGCTTGAGCGTAAACGGGATCTGCGGCGCCATACCGAAAACTGTCGATGTTTTGAATTTCCTGCCAGAGTCTCGCCCAGCGGGGCGGAACGCGCAATGGTTTTGCCCGGCGATTTGGCAAATTCACCGGTCTCGCCCTTTCCTTGCCGGTGGTTTATGGTTGAGGCGATGTAAAATATTTGCAATCAGTA
Source organism: Fodinicurvata sp. EGI_FJ10296 (assembly GCF_040712075.1). Lineage (NCBI taxonomy): Bacteria > Pseudomonadati > Pseudomonadota > Alphaproteobacteria > Rhodospirillales > Rhodovibrionaceae > Fodinicurvata > Fodinicurvata sp. EGI_FJ10296. Next base: position 379,963 of record NZ_JBFCVL010000003.1, on the reverse strand, counting down.
GGGGTATTGTATTGCCGCCGCATGTGCGGGATCGGAATGGGAGAAGTCTATGGAACAACGTCGCGACGGTACAGGCCAGCGCCGCAACCCGTCGCCTGGCACGTCAGGCGGCGGAGACTCTGCGTTCGCTGGACCCGTTACCGTGTCCGAACACCTGATCGCGGAACGGGCCCACGCCATCTGGCGGCACGAAGGCTGCCCCGAGGGGCGGGACCGCCATAACTGGATCCGGGCGTGGTGGGAATTGGTCGGAGAAGAAGCCAAGCGACGGCACTGTTCCTGATCGGGCCCTTTATAGCGGGCGGTCGTAGGGGCGGCCCTCGTTGGCCCGCACAATGCCCAGCACGCTGATAACCAGAAAATAGACAACAGCGGCGAACAGTGTCAGGAAGCCGACGCCGATCAGCATCAGCGGAATAGAAATCACCACGGCGATCAGCGTGATCCAGAAAGTGGTGATCTGCTTGGCAAAATGGTCGGCATAAACGGAGTTCGCCGCGTCGGCGCGCCAGATATAGGCCAGCACAACGCCAACAAGGGCAGTGATTCCGACCACAATGCTCGCCAGATACAAGCCCCACACGATCATTGCCTGATTCTTGATGTTCGGATTTCCGGCTTCGGGAGAGGCCGGTATGTGGGGTGACGGGTCTGTCATGGTCAGTCTCCTGATTTTGCGATCTTGCGGCTGCCTGCGAACAAACGAACTATGGCGCCGATGACTCTTCTAGCTTCCGTAGCAAGCGGGCGCGAGTGCTGTCATCGATGAAAGCGGCTTCAATGGCCGTTCGTGTCGCCGCCCTCAGCGTGGATGGCGACCAGCCGAAGACATCTCTGGCCGTGCGGTATTCGGCCTTCAGCGTCGTGTCGAAGAAGCTCGGGTCGTCGCTGTTGAGCGTGACCCTGACGCCCGCTGCGCGCAGCCGGTCGAGCGGGTGATCCGTCATCTGCTCGAAGATCTTCAAAGCGATATTGCTGCCGGGGCAGACTTCGAGCACCAGGCCGCGTTCGGCCAGCATGTCTACCAGCGGCGGATGTTCGATGGCGCGGACGCCATGGCCGATGCGCGTAACCGGCAGGTCGAGGGCGTCGGCTACGGATGAGGCGCCACTGATTTCACCGGCATGAACGGTCGCGCCAAGCCCTGCTGCACGGGCAATTTCGAAAGCCGGCCGGAAGTTCGCTGCCCGTCCGAAGCGTTCGTCGCCGGCCATGCCGAAGCCCGTTACCAGCGGATGCGGGAATGCCGCCGTCATCCGCGCCACCTTGCTTGCCCGTTCAGCCCCGAAATGGCGAATGCAGGTGACGATCATCCGGGCCTCGATCCCGGTTTGGGCGGATGCCCGGCCGATCCCGGCGGCGACGCCCTCGACCAGTGCCTCATAACCGATTCCGGCGCGGGCCGAATGGTCTGGCGAAATTGTCAACTCGGCATAGATCGCACCGTCCTGCGCGATCGACGTCAGGTAATCGGCCGTCAGTTCGGCATAGTCGTCGGCCGTGACGAGCACCATGCTCGCGGCGTCATAGGCGTTGAGGAACGACGTGAAATCCTGCCAGGCAAAGCGGTTGTCGGGCGTGATCAGCCCGTCGGGCAGCGCAACGCCGTTGCGAGCGGCCAGGCGGCGGACCATGGCCGGCGCAATCGCGCCTTCAAGGTGAAGATGCAGTTCGGCCAGGGGGAGGGAAGAATCGCCATTGTCGTTCGCCATCGATGTCGTGCCCTCCCGTTTGTCGTTCCGTTGCGGCCGACGCCTCTGCCCGGCCCTTCTACCGATCGCGTTGCGCTTTCGAGCGGGACAGCCGTGTCTCCCGATGGAGGATGTAAAGCCCGCTGGCGATCACGATGGCGGTTCCGACCCAGACCCCGGTGTCGGGCAGGTCGCCCCAAAGCGTCACGCCGAAGAACACCCCCCATACCATGGCGGTGTATTCGAACGGTGCCAAGATCGAGATCGACGCCATACGGAACGATTGTGTCATCGCCACCGTCGCCGATCCCCCCAATATCCCGACGCCCGCCAGCAGCAGCAGGTCAGACGCCGTCGGCATGACGAAATACCAGGGAAGGGCCAGGCCGCTCAACGTCATCGCTGTCAGGGTCTGGTAGGTCACGATCGCGGCGTTTGTCTCCGTCGTGATCATCTGCCGGGACAGCACGATGGCGATGGAATAAAGGGCGGTTCCCGTCAGCGCCATCACCGCGCCAAATCCGAGCATCGTTTCCGCCGCGCCAGCCGGGCGCAGGATAACGATCACGCCGATGAAGCCGACGACGATAGCGATCCAGCGCCGCCAGCCGACCAGTTCTCCCAGAATCGGCACCGAAAGTGCCGTGATCAGCAGGGGCGCGGCAAAGGCAATGGCATAGGCATCGGCAAGCGGCATATGGGCGAAGGCGGTGAAAAAGCTGATGCCGGCGCCAAAGCCGATCGTGCCGCGCGCCACATGTGCCAGCGGGCGGCGCGTCCGCAGTCCGGTCAGTCCGCCGCCGGTGCCGATGATGAGAAGCGCGACCGGGATGAGGGCGAAGGCTACGCGGAAAAATGCGATCTGAATTACCGGATAGCCCGCCGACAGCCATTTGATCAGCGCGTCCATACAGGACAGCAACAGGATCGAAAAGGCGAACAGGGCAATGCCCGCGGCAATCCGGCTGCGCGGCAGGGCCGTTTCGGAACCGAGTGTCATGCGGTGCCGGGCGCCGATAAACCGTCCTTTGCGGCACTCATGCCAGAAGTCGGGGCAGGCGTCGGGCGACCAGGGGGCCGCGCTGGGGAGCACTCTCTCGCCCCTTGGCGCCGACGGTGAACGCGGCGGCGACGGCCCTGGCTGCCTCGGCGGCTGCGGTTTCGTCGGCCGCGTGAACGACCGCCAGCGGCGCTCCGTCGGGTGCCACGGACTCGCCGATGCCCGCGATCTCTGACAGCCCGACGCGATGGTCGACCGTGTCTTCCGGGCGCCGCCGCCCACCGCCAAGCGCGACCACGGCAAGGCCGAGGGCGCGGGTGTCGACGGTGGCAACGATCCCGGTGTCCGCCGGTGCAACCGGCACCGCGACCGGCGCGGCCGTCAGATGATCCGCCGGCCGGTCAATCAGGTCGGCCGGCCCGCCGAGGGTGGCGACCATGCGGCCGAAATGGTCGGCCGCGCGGCCGTCGGCGAGGACGGCATCGATCATGCGTCCCGCGGTTTCGGTATCGGGGGCCAGTTGGCCGAGCACGATCAGTTCTGCCGCCAAAGCGCGCGTTACGGCCATCAGGCGCGGGTCGGGGTTGTCGCCGCGCAGTGCCGCGATGGCTTCGGCGGTTTCCAGCGCATTGCCGGCGGTCCGCCCAAGCGCTTCGTTCATGTCGGTCATCAGGGCGACCGTGGGCAGCCCGGCATCATTGGCGACATCGACGATGCTCTCTGCCAGTTGTTCGGCATCCTCGAATGCGGCCATGAAAGCGCCGTTGCCGAATTTGACGTCCATGACCAGACCGTCAAGGCCGCTTGCCAGCTTCTTCGACAGGATGCTCGCGGTGATCAGATCGAGGCTTTCGACCGTGCCGGTCGTGTCGCGGATCGCGTAGAGCCGTTTGTCGGCGGGCGCCAGATTACCGGTCGCGCCGATGATGGCGCATCCGGCATTTTTCACGGCCCGGGCGAATGTGTCGTTGTCGGGAAGGCTGCGATAGCCGGGTATCGCATCCAGCTTGTCAAGGGTGCCGCCGGTATGGCCGAGACCGCGCCCGGAAATCATCGGCACATAACCACCGCAGGCCGCGACGATTGGCGCCAGGATCAGGCTGACCTTGTCGCCGACGCCGCCGGTGGAATGCTTGTCAAGCACCGGGCCATCGAGACCGGCATTCGACCAGTCCATGATGTCGCCGCTATGGGCCATGGCCAGCGTCAGCGCTGCGCGCTCGGCCGGTGCCATGCCGCGAAAGAAGATCGCCATGGCCAGTGCCGATGCCTGGGCATCGGTCACGGTGCCGTCGGCAAGGCCGGTGGCGAAGGCGTCGATCTCGGCCTGCTCCAGCGGCTTGCCGTCCCGCTTGCGCCGGATGATTTCCTGAATCAGCATGTCAGTATCCCTCGCCGTCCTTTTGGGCCGCGCTATCGGTTGTGTCCTTGGATTGTCCGGAACCGGCTGCCGCGGCGACAAGGGGATCGATCACGCCAGAGGCACCGAGGCGGAAGCAGGCCGGTTTGGCCCAGCCCTCGCCCATGATCCGGTCGGCCAGCAGCAGGAACGCGGCGGCGGCTTCGGCGGTCCGGATACCGCCGGATGGTTTCAGGCCCAGACCGGGTTTTCCGGACTGCCGAATGGCGTCGAGCATCACGGCGCAGGCTTCAAGCGTAGCGCCGTGTCCGGCCTTGCCGGTCGATGTCTTGATGAAGGTGGTTCCGGCGTCGATCGCCAGCCGCGCAGCATGGCCGACCATTGTCAGATCCGGCATGCGGCTGATTTCCAGGATCGTCTTGACCGGTCGTTCGGGCCCGACCGCATCGCGGACGGCCGAAACCATCGCTCGGGCCGGTTCGTTGTCGCCCTGCAACAGCGCGGCGAGTGGCAGGACCACGTCGATCTCGTCGGCGCCGTCGGCAACCGCCGCCCGTGTCAGTGCAACGACCGCGTCTTCGGGGTCGTCGCCGCCGGGGAAATTGACGACGGTTGCAACGGCGATCGGTGCACCCTCCAGCGCCCGCTTCGCGGTGGCGACAAAGGCCGGATAGACGCAGACAGCCGCAACCGGGCCGGCGGGCGTCATCGCTCGCGCGCACAGCGTTTCGATCGCTTCGTCGGTGTCGTCATCGTTGAGGCTGGTGAAGTCGAGGCAGGCCAGCGCCCGACGCGCCTCAGCCGGCGAGCATACCGATAGCTTGCGGGCCGTCGCGACGGCGTCGGACAGGGCCGGGTCCAGGCCGGCGGCAGCATTGTCAGTCATGATGTCGATCTCACCAGTTTCGGGCGCCGGATTACACCAACGCTTCTCACCCGCGACTGTGCTACCGCAAAGCCTCTGGTTGCAACCCCCACGCGGCCCTCCACGCGGCGCAGGGGCCCGCAGGAGGCCATCAATCGATCAGGACGCGTGCCGCTGGAAAGGTCAGGGCGATCGTGGTTCCCCGCCCCGGCTCGCTGTCGATGGCGAAGGTACCGCCATGGCGTTCAATCAGTGTCTTGACCAAAGGCAGGCCCAGCCCCGTCCCCGATCGATCGGCACGGGGGCCGCCGGGTATCTGGCCGAAGGGCGCCAATGCGCGGGGAATGTCGATGGCCTTGATGCCGATGCCGTCATCGGTGACCTGGATGACGAGGGCGCCGCTTTCCCGGTCGATCGCCATTGCCAGTTCGATCCGGCCATGATTCGGCGTGAAATCGACGGCATTCGACAGCAGATTGAGCAGCATCTGTTTCAGGCCGCGCCGATCGCAGAGAAGATGCGGCAGACCGGGCGGGATCGTCGATACCAAAGACTGACTGTTGGCGGCGGCCGGCATCTCCATCAGGCGCAGGGTCGCCAGCGCCTCGGCCGCCGGGTCGGCCCGTGTCTCCAGCAGGGCAACCTCGCCGGCATCAATGCGGGACAGGTCGAGCATGGAGTTGACGAGATCCAGCAGGTGGCTGCCGCTTTGATTGATGTCGTCGGCATATTCCAGATAGCGCGCATTGTCGATGGCGCCGATCAACTGGTCCTTTATGATGGCGGAAAAGCCGATTATGGCGTTCAGCGGCGTGCGAAGTTCGTGGCTGACATTGGCGAGCAGCATTGTCTTCGCCTGATTGGCGCGGTCCGCCTGTTCCAGAGCATCGCGCAGCGCTACCTCGGCGCGCTTGCGTTCGGTGATATCGACATGTGTGATCAGGGTCGTGCCGTCGGGCAACCGGTGCTCGCTGGTCAGATACCAGATTTCCTGGCCCTCCGGTGTCGGCACCTGCTCCTCGAACGGTCCCTTGTAGTGCCGGTGCCGGTCGAGCCTTTCCTGCACATCGTGCTCGGGATCGCCGACAGCCCATAGTTGATCCTGCTCGCGAAGTTCCCGTAAAAGACGTTCCAGTGTCTTGCCGATCTTCAGGGGTGACCGGGGATTGAGAGCCAGAAAGGCATCGTTCCACAGGATGATCCGATCGTCGGGCCCCAGAACCAGCATGGGAACCGGTGCCAGTGACAGGGCCTCGACCAGGTGATTGGCAGATGATGGCGTATCGCCCGCCAGGGGATTGACGACCAGCAGCGTGCCGCCGTCGGCAAGTGCCGAAGATCTGAGTTCGACGGAATCTCCCCCTGGCGTCGTCCGGCGCAGATAGGGGGGCACGGTCTGGCCGTAGCCGAACTCCAGGGCGTCGGCAGGCAAGTAAGCCGGGGGGTGGGCATTTCCGTTCGGGTTCGCGAAGCGGGCGACGACATCCGCGATGCTCGACCCGGCAAGATCACCTGAACTGTCCGTGAGCCTGGCGAACAGGGCGTTGTGGTACGCGAGACGTCCCTGGAGATCGAAGACGGCCACCCCTTCCCGGATCATCGAGAGCAGGTCAGGCAGGATCGACAGCTGGACCTTGTCGGGCGGCAGCACGCGATGGTCACCGATTTTCACGTCGCTATCTCGAATACAGCCTCACATATGATAGGATGACGATATATATCCCCATTTCCAACGAAAATTTCGGTTCTCCGCAATTATCGGTCGCGGATCCTGGTCGAATACGCTCTTGCGCGCTAATCAGTGCCCGGATCAGAGCCCGGCAACGACGCCCCTGATCAAGCGGCCCAGCCGTTCGCCACCCTCGGTGGCACCGGCCAATGTCTGATCGTGCGTCACGGGGGTCGCGGAAAGGCCGACGCCGAGATTGGTGATCATCGCGGTTGCTGTCACGCGCAGTCCGCAATGGCGCGCGATAATGACCTCAGGCACGGTTGACATTCCCACGGCATCGCCGCCAAGGCGGCCGAGCATGCGCACCTCGGCCGGGGTTTCGAACATCGGTCCCAGAACCTGAATATAGACGCCGGCCGCAAGGGACAGATTGTCGCTCACGGCGGCAGCGACCTGAAGAGCGATCAGGTCCGGATCATAGGCATTTTCCATGGGGGGGAAACGCGGTCCGACGTCATCGTCGTTCGGCCCCACCAGCGGGTTCGATCCGGACATGTTGATGTGATCGGTAATCGTCATCAGGCTGCCGGGAGCGAGGTCTTGCCGCAGACTGCCCGCTGCACAGGTGAGATACAGCGTGTCGCAGCCGACGGCCCGGGCGCAGCGAATGGGCACGGCCATGGCGTCGGGCCGTCCCTCATAGGCGTGGACACGCCCCTGAAAGCACAGGACCGATACTGCCCCCAGATCGCCGACGATCACCTTGCCGCTGTGACCGGCGACACCGGGGGTCGGAAAGCCGGCCAACTCGTCGTAGCCGATGGCAACCGGGTCGGTGATCTGGTCGGCAAGCGGGCCAAGGCCGGAACCCAGTACGATCGCGATCCGGGGTACCGGCTTGCCCGGTCGCGCGGCGGCGACCCGTTCGATGACGGTTGCGGCGGCCTTTTCATGGTCGCTTTCGGTGGAGGGCCCAGTAGACGGCCCAGTAGACGGCCCGGAAGACGGACCGGAGGATCGTCCGGCAGATGGTGTCATCGTGGCCTCCCGGCGCAGGTGTCGCTAAACGATGTCGAGATTGTCGGGTCCGAACGACAGGGGCAGCAACACCCCCAGCGTCGTTGTGTGCCTGCGACCATCCGGGCCGCAAATATGGATAAGCAACGTCTCGGTCCCGAACTCGCGCAGGCGCTGCCGACAGCCGCCGCAGGGCGTGCAGAGATCCTGCGGGTCGTCCTCGCGGCCGCCGACGACGGCAACCTCTATGATGCGCTGGCCGCCGACGGCGGATACCATCGCGCCGAGCGCGTTGGCTTCGGCGCACTGGCCCTGGGGATAGGCCGCATTCTCCATATTGGCGCCGGCAAACAATCGGCCGTCGGCTGTGCGCACCGCCGCCCCGACCTTGAACCGGGAATAGGGGGCATAGGCGTTGGTGCGCGCCTGTCGGGCGGCGGCGAACAGATCCTCCGGCAACGGAGGAGGCGCGTCAGAAGGCATCATGCAAATCCAGCCAGCTATCGTTCTTTGACATAAGGTTCGCCGATGGCGCGGGGCGGCACGGCCTTGCCGATGAATCCCGCCAGAAGGACCACCGTCAGAATATAGGGCAGGGCCTGAATGAACTGCACCGGAACTTCGCCAACGCCGGGTATCGGCACGCCCTGAAGCCGGGCTTCAAGCGCTCCCAGAAACCCGAACAGCAGGCAGGTGAACAGCACCGGCACGGGGCGCCATTTCGCGAAGATCAGCGCGGCGAGCGCCAGAAATCCCTGCCCGGCGGTCATGTCGCGGACGAAGGATGCGTTCTGGGCGACGGAAAGATAGCTGCCCGCGATACCAGTCAGAACCCCCGTAATCAGCATTGCCTTGTATCGCATTGCGGCGACACCGATCCCGGCGGTGTCGACCGCCGCCGGATTCTCGCCGACGGCCCGTAGTCTCAGGCCGAAACGCGACCGGTAGAGCACCCAGGCACAACCGGGCACGGCCAGAAAGGCAAGATAAACGAGAATGTTATGCCCGCTGATCAGCTGTGAATAGACGGCCCCGACCACGGGCACCTCCGCCAGTGCCCCGGCAAACGGCAGGTCGATCGACTGGAAGCGCGCATCGCCAGAAAGGGTCGGCGTCTGGCCGCCTCTGGCGAACCAGGCTATGCCCAGTGTCGGCGCCAGTCCCATTACAAGTGTATTGATGGCGACACCCGATACGATCTGGTTGCCGCGATGCGTGATACAGGCAAAGCCATGGAGCAGGGCGAGCGCGACGGCGGTGGCGATGCCGGCCGATAGCCCGATCCAGGCCGACCCCGAAATTGCGGCGACGGCTGCCGCCGCGAAGGCGGCGCCCAGCATCTTGCCCTCCAGGCCGATATCCACAACGCCGGAGCGCTCGGCGAACAGTCCCGCCAAAGCAGCCAGGATGAGCGGTGTCGCGACCCTCACCGTGCTTTCCAGCATCGGGACCAGAAACTGCAGGAAGTCGATCATGGCGCCGAACCCCTAGTGCGCTGTCGCGGCGACGGATGGCGCCGGCCGTCGGAACAGTGCTTCGATCCGTGGTCGGAACATGTTTTCCAGCGCCCCGGCAAAGAGGATGACCAATCCCTGAATGACGACGATCATCTCGCGGGTGATCGTGGGCATTTCAAACGACAATTCGGCGCCACCCTGATAGAGGATGCCGAAAAGGATGGATGCCAGCACGATGCCGACGGGATGGTTGCGCCCCATGAGCGCGACCGCGATACCGCCAAAGCCGTAACCGGCGGCAAAATTCAGCAGCAGCCGCTCGTGCACGCCCATGATCTCGTTGATGCCGACGAATCCGGCCAGCGCACCCGAAAGCGCCATGGCGAGGATGATGTTCCGGGATGGCGAGATACCGCCGTACACCGCGGCCTGCGGACTCTGGCCGACCGTGCGCAGTTCGAATCCCCATCGCGTCCGCCAGATCAGCAGCCAGACGATCAGGCACATGAACAGGGCGAAGACGAAGCTGAGATTCATGGGCGAACTGGAAAAGTCGGCGCCGAACCAGGCCGCCATTTCGTGCATTTGCGGCAAGCCGATGTGATCGGCGAACGGCCGGCTTTCCGGGCTTTGCTGACCCGGGCGGATCAGCACGTTCACCATCAGATAGACCATTAGCGACGACGCAATGAAGTTGAACATGATCGTCGTTATGACGACATGGCTGCCGCGCTTTGCCTGAAGATAACCCGGTATGAATGCCCAACCCGCGCCAAAGGCGGCCGCTGCCAGAATGGCCAGGGGAAAGACGAGCAGAAAGGGCAGAAAATCCAGGTAAAGACAGGCCAGTCCGACTCCAAGGCCGCCGATATAGGCCTGGCCTTCACCGCCGATATTGAACAGCCCGCAATGAAACGCCAGCGCGAAACACAGTCCTGTGAATATGAAATTCGTCGCATAGTAGAGCGTATAACCGATCGCATAGCTGTGCGGAATGAAGTCGCCATCGCCAAAGGCGCCAAGCAACAGGATCCGGCCGGCTTCGATCGGATTCTCTCCGATGATCAGGATGACGAGGCCCGAAACGAACAAGGCGAGGGCCAGATTGATTGCCGGAATAAGGACGTAACCGACCCACCGTGGCACATCGGCACCTGAAAGAGCGACACTCATGCTTTGGAAATCCGGCTTTCATCAAGGGCGGGATTGAAATCGGCAGGGCGTTCATCGGCAGGCGCGGTCGGGGCCTCGGTCTCGGCTTCCTCGGGCGCGATGCCCGCCATCATCAGGCCCAGACGCTTCTCGTTTGCCTGGTCGGCGGCGACTTCGCCAACAATGTTGCCGTCGAACATGACAAGGATGCGGTCTGCAAGCGCGAAAATCTCGTCGAGTTCGACCGAAACCAGCAGCACCGCCTTGCCGGCGTCACGCATCTCGATCAAGCGCCGGTGGATGAATTCTATCGCGCCGATGTCGACCCCGCGGGTCGGCTGGCCGACCAGGAGAAGGTCGGGATCCCGGTCGAATTCCCGGGCTATGACGATCTTCTGCTGGTTGCCGCCGGAAAAGCTCCGGCCGAGCAGCTGCGGATTGGGGGGGCGGACGTCGTATCGCCGCATCTTGTTCTCGCAGTCGGCGATCACCGCGCCGCGCCGCTGAATCGGCCCACTATTGTATTCCGGAAGCCCGTGATAGCCGAGAATGGTGTTCTCATAGGCGTGGAAGGTTTTGACCAGACCCTCCCGAAGTCGATCCTCGGGCACATGAGCCACCCCCAGTTGCCGCATGACATGGGCATCGAGAGGGGCGTCGGCGGTGCTGGATCGGCCGCCGATGGTGATCGATCCGGCTGCCGGCGCGCGAATGCCGGCCAGGGCCGCAAGCAATTCCGACTGGCCGTTGCCTGCAACGCCGGCGATGCCGACGATCTCGCCCCGTCTGACCTCGAAACTCGCCTTTTTGACCCGCCTGACACCCAGCGCGTCGACGACGTCCAGATCGCGCACGGACATGGCGGTTTCGCCGGCTTGCGCCGTGTCCTTGGAAACGCGGACAAGGACCTTGCGGCCGACCATGAGTTCGGCCAGTTCTTCGCGGTCGGTGCCGGCGGTTTGCCGGTGCGCGACCATTTCGCCGTTGCGCATGACCGAAACGGCGTCCGTGATGGCCATGATTTCCCGCAGTTTGTGGGTAATCAGAATGACCGTCTTTCCCTGATCGCGCAGCGCCCGCAGTATACGGAACAGATGGTCCGCCTCCTGCGGCGTCAGCACGGCGGTTGGCTCGTCGAGGATCAGGGTATCGGCGCCGCGATGCAGCGCCTTGAGGATCTCCACCCGTTGCTGGATGCCGACCGGGAGATCCCCGACGACGGCGTCGAGATCGACATGGAGCGAATACTCGCGTTCGAGCTTTTCCAGCGCCTGCCGGGCCGTGGCGAGACCGTCGCGCAATCGGAATCCGCCTTCCATGCCCAGAATGACGTTTTCCAGCACAGTGAAGGTGTCCACCAGCATGAAATGCTGGTGGACCATGCCGATACCGGCTGCAATCGCGTCGTCCGGCGTGTTGATCTGGCGCTCGCGGCCATTCACCAGAATGGTGCCGTCGTCGGCGCGATAGAATCCGTAAAGGATGCTCATCAGCGTTGATTTGCCGGCACCGTTCTCGCCGATGATGCCGTGAATCGTCCCCGCCCGGACGATCAGGTCGATGTCCCTGTTGGCGCGGACCGGTCCGAAACGCTTGTTTATGCGGCGCAACTCGATAGCCGCCGCCCCGGTCCCGGCCGGGGCGGTGCCATCCTGCTTGCCATCCGTAGATGCCGTCATAGGCCGCCGTCGTCTATCTGAGGCCCGTCGGTATGCACAGTTTAATACTCGCAGGCGTTGTTTTCATGGTAGCTGACGACGTTCAGATCGCCGGCGATGATGGAATCGCGGACTTCCTCGACACGGTCGCGCATCTCGTCGGTGATCAGATCTTCGTTGTGTTCGTCCAGCGCCCAGCCGACGCCTTCTTCCGCGAGGCCGAGATTCAACACACCGGGTTCCCAGTCGCCGTTCATGGCATCGGTGAAGGCATTGTATGCGGCAACGTCGACCCGCTTGACCATGGATGTCAGCATGGTGCCGGGGTGCAGATGGTTCTGGTTGCTGTCGACGCCGATGGCGAGATTGCCGGTGTCTTCGGCGGCCTGATAGACACCGACCCCGGTTCCGCCGGCGGCGGCAAAGATGACGTCGGCACCGCGGTCGAACTGGCTGCGGGCGAGTTCGCCGCCGCGTGCGGGGTCGTTCCAGGCTGCCGGCGTGGTACCGGTCATGTTTGCGATGACCTCGATATCCGGGTTCTGATGGACGGCGCCCTGCTCGTAGCCGCATTCGAAATTGCGGATCAGGGGAATGTCCATTCCGCCAATGAAGCCAACGGCGCCGGTTTCAGATGCCATGGCGGCAAGCACGCCGACGAGGAACGAGCCTTCGTGTTCCTTGAAGACGATCGACTGGACGTTCGGCGCATCCACGACGGCATCGATGATCGTGAACATCGTGTCAGGGTAGCGCGCGGCCACGTCTTCCAGCGGCGGCGCCTGAGCGAAGCCGACCGCGATGACGATGTCCGAACCGGCGCGGGCCATCCGTTCCAGAGCCTGTTCCCGCTGGCCTTCGTTGGTGACCTCGAATTCGCGATAGTCGATGCCGGTTTCTTCGCGGAACTGCTCGACGCCGTTATAGACGCCCTCGTTGAAGGAGCGGTCGAACTTGCCCCCCATGTCGTAGACGACCGCAGGCGAAATTTCATCCGCCTGTGCGACCGCCATCGATGCCGTGAATGCCAACACTGAAGCCGCTAGTTTTTTCATGTTTCACCAGACGTTTGCGAGTGACCGCCCCACGGAAGACCAGCGATACGAACCCCGGCGGGGTCGTCTGCCGCCCCATGGCGCGCAATCGGGATCAGACTGCCTTGCCCGGCGGGTAAAGCGCCGACCCGCCGGACTGGAACTACTGTTGCGCCGCCACTGCGCGTTGTAAAGAATTGAGTTCCGCATTTCCCGAATCTCAGTTCCGTCACAGTCCGATGATATGCAAAATGGCGAGTCCGGGTTTCGGTGAACCGGTCGGAGATACGGCATGACCACATTCATGGACAAATGGGGCATGGACAAATGGGGCATGGACAAATGGGGCATGGACAAATGGGGCGCCCCCCGACGCAAGACGCAGCAGACGGTCGAATGCGCGACGCGGCACCCGCCCGAAACAGTGGGCGAGATGATCGCCAATGTCGCCACCCATGGGGCCGGCGCCGTGATGTCCGCCGTCGGGCTGGCGGTTCTGGTCATGCTGACAGTATCGGCGGGAGCGACGCCGGTTACGATGATCAGCATGATCATCTATGGCGCCACTCTGGTGCTGCTTTATTCGGCGTCGACGCTCTATCACGCCGTTCGCGGGCCGCGCGCCAGAGAGATTTGCCGCCTGATGGATCATGGCGCAATCTTCCTTCTGATCGCGGGGACGTACACGCCGTTCACGCTTGTCGGATTGGGCGGGCAGGCCGGATGGGTATTGTTCGTGGTAATCTGGTCGATCGCCATCTCCGGCATCCTGATGCGCGTCATGCTGCGGACGCGCGGCGCCGGGTTCTTCGTTCCCCTTTATCTGGCGATGGGCTGGCTGATGGTGATCGCTGCGGGCGATCTGACCGCCACGGTTCAGCACGGCATGATATGGCTGGCGGCGGGCGGCGTCTTTTACACCGCCGGCCTGATCTTTTTCGCGTGGCGGCGGCTGCCCTATAACCATGCCGTCTGGCATCTGTTCGTTCTTGGTGGCAGCGCCTGCCATTTTGTCGCGATCGCAGCTTACGTGTTGCCAGTCGGGACCTGAAGTCGCGTGTCAGCCTGCGGGACCGTCAGTTTCCCTCGGCAATCTCCTGGAGCCGGTCGCGTTCGGCCAGATCGACCTTGTTGCCTTCCATCAGTCGAATCACGCCGGCGGATTTCAACTGCGTGAAGGATCGGCTCACGGTCTCTGTCGTCAGGCCCAGATAATCAGCGATGTCAGACCGCCCCATCTGCAACGCAACCGGCGTCGCCGGCTGCCCTCGGCGCACGGCGCGGGCCGAAAGCGTCAACAGGAAGGAGGCGATCTTCTCCTTGGCCGCTTTCCGGCCCAGAAGCAGCATCTGATCCTGGGCCACGGCCAGTTCGTTCGAGGCGATCGAGTACAAGCGCTGCTGAAAATGCGGGAAATCCCTGACCACCGACTCGAGTTTCTGGCGGGGGAAACGGCACACATAGGTCTCGGAGACGGCCTCGGCACTGTAGGAGTACGTCTCCTTGACGGCCAGACCGAGGAAATCACCGGCGAACAGAAACCCCGTGATCTGCCGGCGGCCGTCGGGAAGATGCTTGTAGAGCTTCACGGTGCCTGAAGTGACGTTGTAAAGCGCTGCAGCGCTTTCCCCTTCGTCGAATATCGGCATGCCCGGCGCAAATCGCATTGTATGAACGATTTCCGCCAACCGCCCTATTTCGTAGTTGTCCAGAGCGGAACAGACACTGAGTGAACGGACCGGGCAAGAATCGCATGGGCTTGCCACCGGCGGGTGAGCGTTGATACCGGCTGACTTTGCCAGTCGGCAATCCGACAGATTTACGACGGCACCGACGTTCTGCGCATTGGCCATGGCCGCGGAACTGGTGCGTTTGGCAGGGGGCCGAAACATGGGGGGCTCACTTGCATTTGGGGGCGTTTCATGATTCTGCGTGCTGATCGGTTCATAGTTATGATTATACTACCATTCCAGCGTGCTTGCAGTGAATACTTCGGTCGCCCTCTATAGCCCGAACGGAGGGTAGCTCGCCTGGATGGTGGATGGTTCGTCAAATCGTGACATCTTAAGCGTATGATCAGGAAAAAAAGTTACACGGTGCGCTGCCTGACGGTTATCGCCCTGGCAATGGCCTTTGTCGTAGGATCAGGTGGCTGGGTCGGGGCGGATGAGGCCCCGGTCGCGGCAACCGCGGAGAGCGTCGTACTGGTGGCCACCATCGATGGACCGATCGGGCCTGCCACGGCGGACTATCTTGCCTCTGTCCTGACCGAAGCGGCCGAGCGTCGGGCGTCGGCCGTCGTGCTGCGCTTGAACACACCGGGCGGGCTGGTATCGTCGACTAGAACGATCGTCAGTGCAATACTGGCGTCTACGGTTCCTGTCATCACTTATGTCGCGCCGCCGGGCGGAGGGGCGGCCAGCGCCGGCACCTATATCGCCTATGCATCGCATGTGGCTGCCATGGCACCGGCGACGAATATCGGCGCCGCCACGCCGATCCCCATGGGCGGATCGGCGCCGTTGCCGGGGGGCGGTCCGGACGATGATGCGGACGCCGAGTCGGAAGATGGCCCGGACATCGACCGGGAGTCTGGCGACTCGGTCACAGAAGACCGGCCACCACGGGATGCGGCCGAGGCGAAAATGATCAACGACGCCGTGGCGTATATCCGATCCCTGGCCGAGCTTCGCGGGCGTAATGCCGACTGGGCCGAAAGGTCGGTGACCGAGGCGGCAAGTCTGACGGCAACCGAAGCCGAGCGGCAACGGGTCGTCGATCTGATGGCGGGGTCTGTTGCAGACCTGCTGTCGGCTGTGGACGGCCGTCGCGTCATCGTCGCCGGCGACCGCGAGATTGAGCTTTCCACGGATGCGGCGCGCCTGGAAGAAGTTGAGCCGGGCTTGCTGCTGGAAATACTGGCAGTTATCACGAATCCGAATATCACCCTGATTCTGCTCGTTCTCGGCGTTTATGGCCTGATATTCGAATTTCTGGCACCGGGATCGTTCGTGCCGGGGACGATTGGCATATTGTCGCTGATACTCGGAATGTACGCGCTGAACGTCTTGCCGTTCAGCTATGCCGGTGCGGCTTTGCTGATTGTCGGTTTGGCCTTGATGGCTGGCGAGGCCGTCGTGCCCAGCTTTGGTGCGCTGGGGATCGGCGGCGCGCTGGCTTTCGCGGTCGGTGCAGGGATGTTGATCGACACCTCTGCGCCCGGGTTCGGAATATCCTGGATCGTGATCGGTGTGGCGACCGCCCTGACGCTTTCGCTGGCCTTGTTCGTACTGTCGGCCGCCATCAGATCCGGACGCCGGCCAGAGCGGCTGGAGCCGGCGATGCCGGAGCGGCAGCTGGCGAAAGTCGTCTCATGGAAGGTGGATGCGGGCACTGTCACTGTCGACGGCAAGACCTGGACCGCTACCGGTAATGGGCCATTCGAACCGGGTGAAACGGTCAACGTCATCGACTCCAACGGCCGCACCCTGATCGTCGGGCGAGAGGGCGGCTGACACCCGAGGCTGGCGGACGGAAAGGGGCGCCATTCGATAGGCGCTAAACTGAAAGCCGCCGATGACAAGAGACAAAGTGCCGCGATCGCGTTAATATTGTCGCACACTTTTGCACTCAGGCGCGACGCCGCCCTATTTACGCCATATCAAAGTAATTGCTTAAATATAGCCATGGCGATCATTGTGGTACGGTGTCGTTGATCGTCACGGCTGTAGGTCCCATCTCTGCGGGAAGCGCTGAGCCGCATGGTCAGGAGGCGAGAGGAGCAGGAGATGAGGTCGCGGGGCTTTCCAACTGGCATGAACAGTGCAACCCTTATTTGGTCCGGAAGAGGGCTTGCAAGCGCCACGCACTTCCGTGACCGTATATGGAACCGGTTACGGAGCCGGGGAGACGGGACCGGAGAAGGCTGGGCCGAAAACGGGAACCGCAAGAGTTACGACAATGACGGATCTTAACGATATCGCCAGAGTTGGTATCGGAGAGTTGAGAAAGGACAGGGGCAATACCCGCCTGAGCGTTTCGTCCCTGATGTGGTCGAGGTGTGGGTGTGGCCGAGGCGGGCAGGAGCCGCTTCCGGCGGGTTTGACCAAAAGCCGCGTTTCCGTATCACCGATGCGCGCGTGATCACGAGAGCCGCGATATCACAGGAGAATTGCCAGTGAGCGTCGACGATCTCTTCAGTCAGTTCACGCAGAGCTTCGAAACCCGCAGGGAAACGGAGATGTCCCTGCAGGAGTACCTCGAAGGCTGCCGCGACGATCCGATGATGTACGCCTCTGCCGCCGAGAGGATGGTCGCTGCCATCGGCGAGCCGGAGATCATCAACACGGCCAGGGATCCGCGCCTGGGCCGCGTGTACATGAATCGGACGATCAAGGTTTATCCGAGCTTCCAGGAATTCTACGGGATGGAGGAGACGATCGAGCGGATCGTCGGGTTCTTCCAGTATGCGGCCCAGGGCCTGGAAGAGCGTAAGCAGATCCTCTATCTCCTCGGGCCCGTCGGCGGCGGCAAGTCGTCGCTGGCCGAACGCCTGAAGGCCCTGATGGAGCAGTATCCGGTCTATGTGCTGAAGGCGGGCGATCAGATCAGCCCCGTATTCGAAAGCCCCCTTGGTCTGTTCGACCCGGAGGAGATGGGCGACTCGCTCGAATCGCGCTTCGGAATTCCGCGTCGGCGGCTGACCGGACTGGCCTCGCCATGGGCGGTCAAGCGTCTGGACGAATTCCGCGGCGATATCTCGCGGTTCAAGGTCGTGAAGCTTCACCCGTCCCGGCTGCGCCAGATTTCGGTCTGCAAGACCGAGCCGGGCGACGAGAACAACCAGGATATCTCTTCGCTGGTCGGCAAGGTCGATATTCGCAAGCTTGAGTTGTACAGCCAGAACGACTCCGATGCCTATAGCTACTCCGGCGGATTGAACCGGGCGAACCAGGGCATTCTCGAATTCGTCGAGATGTTCAAGGCACCGATCAAGATGCTCCATCCGCTATTGACCGCAACGCAGGAAGGCAACTATGCCGGCACCGAGAACATCGGTGCGATGCCGTACCAGGGCATAATCCTCGCGCACTCGAACGAAGCCGAATGGCAGAGTTTCCGGAACAACAAGAACAACGAAGCGTTTATCGACCGTATTTGCGTCATCAAGGTTCCCTATTGCCTGCGGGTAACAGAGGAGCTGAAGATCTACGACAAGTTGATCAGGAACTCCGAATTGAGCACGGCGCCGCTGGCGCCGCACACGCTGGAAATGCTCGCCCGGTTCGCGGTGCTGTCGCGGCTGCGCGAGCACGAGAACTCCAACCTGTTCTCGAAGATGCGGGTCTATGACGGCGAGAATCTGAGAGAGGTCGACCCGCGCGCGAAGTCGGTTCAGGAGTACCGCGACGTCGCCGGCGTGGATGAAGGCATGGACGGGATTTCGACCCGATTCGCGTTCAAGGTTCTGTCGACAACGTTCAACTACGACAGCACCGAAGTCGCCGCCGACCCGGTCCATCTGATGTACATGCTGGAACAGGCGATCAAGCGCGAGCAGTTCAGCGACGAGATCGAAAAGAAGTACCTTGCGTTCATCAAGGGCGAGCTTGCGCCCCGCTATGCCGAATTTATAGGCAACGAGATTCAGAAGGCCTATCTGGAAAGCTATCACGACTATGGCCAGAATCTTTTCGACCGGTATGTCGACTACGCCGATGCCTGGATCGAGGATCAGGACTTCAAGGATCCCGACACCGGTCAGTTGATGGACCGGGAACTTCTGAATCAGGAGTTGAGCAAGATCGAGAAACCCGCCGGTATCGCGAATCCCAAGGACTTCCGGAACGAAGTGGTCAAGTTCTCGCTTCGCTCCCGGGCGAGCAACGCCGGCAAGAACCCGTCCTGGACCTCGTACGAGAAGATCCGTCAGGTGATCGAGCGCAAGATGTTCAGCCAGGTGGAAGACCTGCTGCCGGTGATCAGCTTCGGCACCAAGAAGGAATCGGAAACGGAGAAGAAGCACCAGGAGTTCGTCGATCGCATGACGGATCGCGGCTACACCGAGCGTCAGGTGCGCCGCCTGGTGGAGTGGTACATGCGGGTCAAGCAAGCCGGCTGAGGTGACGCCCGGCCGGCGACGAACCGGAAAGGAGCGGTGGACGCGTGTATATCATTGACCGCCGGGAAAACCCGAAAGGCAAGAGCCTCAGCAACCGGCAGAGGTTCATGGAGCGGGCGCGCAAGCAGATAAAGGAGGCTGTGCGCGAAGCGTCAGCAGGCCGGCGCATCGCGGATATCGAGGGCAGCGAACAGATCACGATACCGGCCGACGGTCTGCGCGAACCCAGTTTCCGTGCCCGCGAGTCGGGCGGCATCCGCGATCATGTTCTGCCCGGCAACAAGGAGTTCGTCTCCGGCGACAGATTGCGCCGGCCGCCGCCTGGACAGAGCGGCGGCCGCGGCCGGGAGGCGAGCGCCGATGGCGATGGCGAGGATTCCTTTCGTTTCGTGCTCAGCAAGGAAGAATTTCTCGACCTCTTCCTTGAGGATCTGGAACTGCCGGATCTGATGAAGAAATCGGTAGCGGTGGCCAAGGCGACCACCCTGAAGCGGGCCGGCTATTCATCGACCGGCGCACCGTCGAACCTCAATCTCGTTCGAACGATGCGCAACAGCCTGTCGCGGCGGATTGCGCTGAAGCGGCCCAAAGGGGAAGAGATCACGGCCCTTGAAGCCGAAATCTTCGAACTCGAGGCTTCAGGCGCCGATCCGGGGCGGCTGGCCAGGCTGGTTGCCGAGCTGGAGACATTGACCCGACGGTCGATGTCGGTACCCTTCATCGACCCCATCGATGTGCGGTATAACCGCTTCACACCCGTGCCCAGGCCGATAACCCAGGCGGTGATGTTCTGCCTGATGGACGTATCCGGTTCGATGACCGAATACATGAAGGATCTGGCCAAGCGATTCTTCATGCTTCTCTATCTGTTCATCGAGCGCCGGTATGAGAACGTCGAGATCGTCTTCGTCCGGCATACCCATCACGCCGAGGAAGTCGACGAGCAGACATTCTTTTACAGCCGGGAAACCGGTGGCACGCTTGTGTCCAGCGCATTGGAGGAAATGCGCCGGATCGTTGCCGATCGCTACCCTCTGGACGACTGGAACATTTATGCCGCGCAGGCGTCGGACGGCGACAACATGAGCAGCGACGGCGGACGGCTGGTGGATCTGCTGGAAAACCACATCCTGCCGATCAGCCAGTACTTCGCCTATATCGAAGTGTCGGAAGGGGATCGCGAAACGCTGTACGGCCGGGAAACCAATCTCTGGACGGCCTATCGGGCCGTGGCGGCGCGGGTGGACAATTTCGCGATGCGCAAGGTCGGTGACCGCGGCGATATTTTCCCGGTATTTCAGGATCTGTTTTCCAAGGATCATGTCGAAGGTTGAAAGGGGCGCTAATGGTTCGCAACAGTCGGCATTCCGGCATTGGACGCGTCGATGAGCCACTGTTCACCGGGTCGGACTGGGACTTCGACAAGGTGGACCGTGTGCATGACGCGATCGCTCAGATCGCCGACAAGGAATTGGGACTCGACATCTATCCCAACCAGATCGAGGTGATCACGGCCGAGCAGATGCTCGACGCCTATTCGTCGATCGGCATGCCGCTGATGTACAATCACTGGTCCTTCGGCAAACACTTCGCGCGCGACGAGATGCTATATCGCAAGGGGCAGCGCGGACTGGCCTATGAAATCGTCATCAATTCGTCGCCGTGCATCAGCTACATCATGGAAGAGAATTCCATGACCATGCAGACGCTGGTCATTGCGCATGCGGCGTTCGGGCACAACCATTTCTTCAAGAACAATCATCTGTTCCAGCAGTGGACGGATGCGCGTGGCATTCTGGATTACCTGGAGTTCGCGAAGCGATTCATCAGCCAGTGTGAGGAGCGCTACGGCGTCAGGGCCGTAGAGCGTGTTCTCGATGCGGCCCATGCTCTGATGAACTATGGCGTTCATCGCTATCCCAAGAAGCGGCCGCTCGACCTGGCGGAGGAAATGAGGCGCGAACGGGAGCGCCAGGAGTATCAGGAACAGATCTTCAATGATCTCTGGCGGACCGTGCCGGGTTCCGGCAGCGAAAAGCAGGGAACGAGCGCGGCGGCCGAGCGGAAGAAGCATCTCGGGATGCCGGAAGAAAATATTCTCTATTTTTTGGAGAAAAATTCTCCGCAGTTGAGCCAGTGGCAACGCGAAATCATTCGAATCGTGCGGATAATCGCTCAATACTTTTATCCGCAGCGCCAGACCAAGGTGATGAACGAGGGCTGCGCGACCAGCGTCCACTATTACATCATGAACCGCCTGTACGAGACGGGCCGAATCACCGAGGGCTCCATGATGGAGTTCCTGCACTCTCATACCTCGGTCGTCTTTCAGCCGGAATTCGACGACCCGCGTTTCGGCGGCTTCAATCCCTATACCCTGGGCTTCGAGATGTTCCAGGATATCAAACGCTTTGTCGAAAATCCCACGGACGAGGACCGGGCCTGGTTTCCGGAGATTGCCGGGACCGGCGACGCCCACGCCGTTTGGCGCGATGCCTGGGCGAACTATCGGGATGAAAGTTTCATTCTGCAGTTTCTCAGTCCCGAACTGATCCGGAAACTGCGGCTGTTCAGCATCGTCGATGACGAAGACGAGCCAACGCTCATGGTGGACGCTATCCATGATGAACGCGGTTACCGCACCATTCGCAGCGCCTTGGCGGCGAAATACGATGTCGGCATTCTGGAGCCGGATATTCAGGTGATGGACGTCGATCTTGCCGGCGATCGAAAACTGATCCTTCATCACAATGTTCACAACGGCATTCTGCTGGAAAAGACGGACTCTCTTTCGGTTCTCCAGCATATCGCAAATCTTTGGGGTTACGAAGTTCACCTGATCGAGATCGACGCGGAACATGAGGTCGAATTGAACAGCTTCCGGCCCGTCGGGCCGCGTGGTGATCTGTATTGATAGTGGCGGGGGCCATCCGGGGAGCCAGAAGCGGGACAGTTTGGATATTGGCGATTGATGCGATATAGATGCTGCAGATGGCGGTAACCATGTCTTCCGGAGCCTGGAATGATCCAATGCGCACCGACCGTGGGCGCGCGATCGACTGTTGCCGGGGCTCCGACCTCGGGTGCCGATTACGATGTGAGGAGGTCGTGAGGCTTGGTCGACCATGAAGAACAACCGCAAGTAGAAGTGCGGGATCGCAAAGAAACGAGCGTTCGGGGTCGATGATGACGACAATCGTCATTGTCGATGACAGGGTCACCAATCGGAATATCCTGGAGCGCCTGAGCCAGTCGTTGAAGCCGGGCGCCGTTGTCAAATCTTTCGGCGATGCCGTTCAGGCGCTGGCATGGATGGCCGATCATCAGGCGGATATCGTCATCACGGATTACAAGATGCCGGTGATGAATGGCGCCGACTTCATCCGTCGTTGTTTTACCGATTTGCCCGGCTTCGACATTCCGATCATCGTTGTGACGGCATACGAAGACAAGGACTTCCGATACGAGGCACTGGAGGCCGGCGCCACCGATTTCCTGCTGACGCCGATCGACTATCGCGAGTTCCGCACACGGGTTCAGAACCTTCTGGCCATGCGCAAGCATCGCGCCATGATCAAGGATCGGGCCGAGACGCTGGAACAGCAACTGGCCGTCGCCATATCGGAACGGACCCGGATCATCCGCGACAGCGAACGCCAGTTGCGCGATGTCATCGATGGAACGGCCAATCTGATCTTCAAGACCGACTGCCAGGGGCGCCTGACGCTGGCCAACCAGGCGTTCGAACGGCGCTTTGGTGCCGATTGCGAGGAATTTCTCGGCAAGCGGCTGGATCGCGTCTGCCGTGATGCAAAATTCGCGGCACGATGTCTGGAAAACGCTGCGTCCCTGATCGAAGCCGGCTCGGAAGAGGCCATCCGGTTCGAAGTCTCGCTGTCGTCGGATGCCTCGGGAGGGATCAGCGACGCCGGGGAGTCCGAAAACCGCGACGGCGGGAACGTGCCGATATCGTTTCAGGTCGACCAATCGGTGCTCGACCGGCCTGATGCCCCGCGCGAGATTCTGACCGTCTGCACCGACATCACGGCCCGGAAAGAAAGCGAGCGCCGGGCGGTAGAGGCCAAGCAGCGAGCTGAGCTTTCCGATCGTTCGAAGACGGAGTTTCTGGCGAATATGAGCCATGAACTGCGCACGCCGCTGAACGCGATCATCGGCTTTGCCGACATGATTCTTCACGAAGTCTATGGCACCATCGGCAACAGCCGCTATCGCTCGTATGTCACCGACATCAAGGGCAGCGCGAACCATTTGCTTGAGATCATCATCGACATTCTGGACGTTTCGGAGGTTGATGCCGGCAAACTGAGGCTGCGGGAAACCGTGGTCGACGTTGAGCGGCTCTGTCACGAGGTCGCCCGGTTGGTCGCGCATCGCGCGACGGAACAGAACGTCGCCGTCAAAGTCGGCCCATTCGTCGAGTTGCCGCTGATGGCTGCCGACGAAGCAAAACTGAAGCAGATTCTGGTCAATCTGCTGGTCAATGCGATCAAGTTCACGCCGGCGGGGGGGCATATTGCCTTGTGGGGCGAGCGCGAGCCGGAGGGTGGCATCCTTCTCATCGTCGAGGACAACGGGATCGGGATGTCCAAGGATGACATCGAGGTAGCGATCGCGCGGTTCGGGCGTGTCGACAACGCCTTTTCCCACAGCCGCTCGGGGACCGGCCTGGGGCTGCCGCTGGCCATCGATCTGGCGCGCGCTCATGGCGGCGACATCGAAGTGTCGAGCCGCCCCGGGGTGGGCACGAAAGTATGCGTTACCCTGCCGCCGGAACGGGCGATGATAGAGGGGCAGGTGGGGTGATGGACCCGGTCCGGGGGCTCTCGGCGCCGGTTCGATTTATCAGGGCCAGCGCCGGATCGGCCGCGAAGATCATCGCAGGTTGGCGGCGGCGCTTGCGCGACCGGTCTGACTCCGAGCACGAGCAGGCGGTGATCCGGGTCGTGATTCTGGCGTTGGTCACCGCGTATTTCCAGATCGGCGGCGCCTTTGGCTTTTACGAGCCGGGTGTGCGCTATTGGGGCGACGTGATCGTCTATGCCTATCTGCCGGTTTCCATCGGCCTCGTGGTATGGATCGTCGCGCGGCCCGATCCCTCGAAACTGCGACGTCTGATCGGGATGACGGGCGATTTCGGGGCCCTGTCGCTCGGCATGCTGCTGGAAGCTGAACGGACGGCGCCGCTTTATCCGCTTTACCTGTGGGTGGCGCTGGGCAACGGGTTCCGGTTCGGGCTGCCCTCGTTGTATCTGTCGATCGCCATGTCGAGCGCCCTTTTTGCGCTGGCGATCGCGGGGTCACCCTACTGGCGCGACAACCATCTGCAACTGGCCGTCGGCCTGCTTCTCGGGCTGATTTTCATACCGGTTTACGCGGCGACACTGATCCGCCGTCTGGTCGAGGCCAAAGGGCAGGCCGAACAGGCCAACCAGGCGAAGAGCCGGTTTCTGGCGAATATGAGCCACGAATTGCGGACGCCGTTGCACGCCATTATCGGCCTGAGCGACTTGTTGCGAAAAAGCGCACTGAATCGCGCCCAGGGCGACATGGTGGGAACGATCAGATCCTCCGGGCGCTCGCTGCTGACGATCATTGACGAGGTGCTGGACCTTTCGCGCATCGAAGTCGGCAAGTTGCGGATCGAACGGACGACGTTCGATCTCTATGCCGAGATTGCCGAGATCGTCGCCATTGCCCGTCTCCCGGCCGATCAGAAGGGCTTGCCGCTCCGTATCCAGATCGCCCCCTCCTGCCCGCAATTTGTGTGCGGTGACCGGCCTCATCTGCGCCAGATCCTGATCAATCTGCTTTCGAATGCTGTCAAGTTCACGGATCGGGGCCATGTGCTGCTGACAGTCGCCGCGCATTCGCCGGATCGCGGGGCCGGCGACTGGCAGAATGCGGGGGAAATCGCGGCACAAAAGCCGGGCGCCGTCAGGCTGTCGTTCACTGTTGAAGATACCGGCGTCGGCATAGAGGCGGCGCATCACGAACGGGTGTTCGAGAGTTTCACCCAGGCGGATGACGCCGTGAACCGCCGGTTTGCCGGAACCGGGCTTGGTCTTGCCATCGTGCGCCAGCTTTGCGACCTGATGGGCGGCACGATCTCGCTGGACAGCGACAAGGGCCACGGCTCGACCTTCCGGGTCGAGATTCCGATCGATGTCGATCCATCGGAATACGACAGGCCTGTCCGTTTTTCCGGATTTCCCGGCAGAATCGCCGTCGTGACGCCGAACGAGGCGGTGGCGGCGCCGTTGCTCGGCATTCTGACCGGTGCGGGCCTGAAGGGCGAATGGGTGAGCGGCGTCGATAGACTGGACGCCTTGGCGCGGTCGGCCCGATCGGCGTCGGCGCTGCTGGTTTATGTGGATGGTGTTATCGATGCCGCGGCCGTCGCCGAACGCGCCGCCGCGGTTGGTGCCGACCATGGCGATCTGCATCTTTCGTTCGTTCGGATCGGAGACGGCCGGGTGGGGGAAGAAAGGGGCGCCGGGGACGTGCACCGCATCTTTCTGGCGTCGCTCCCGCTGCCGATCGATCCGCTCGATGTGAGGCGCAGCGTGGAAGCCTCGCATGCGCTGACCCGATCGGTCGTCGACGCCGATGGCGATCACGCGTCCGGATGGCAAACCGCCGATCAGGGGGATGGATCGTCTGCGCCCGGTCGAGCCGCTGGTCCCCGCGGGCGCGGGCGCGGGCGCGGGCGCGGGCGCCGGATTCTGGTCGCGGAGGACAATTCGGTCAATAGAATGG
Source organism: Fodinicurvata sp. EGI_FJ10296 (assembly GCF_040712075.1). Taxonomy (NCBI): domain Bacteria; kingdom Pseudomonadati; phylum Pseudomonadota; class Alphaproteobacteria; order Rhodospirillales; family Rhodovibrionaceae; genus Fodinicurvata; species Fodinicurvata sp. EGI_FJ10296. The sequence continues at coordinate 354,159 of NZ_JBFCVL010000003.1, read as the reverse complement.
TGGCAGAGAGGATACTCGATCAGTCCGGCTTCGAGACCGTAATGGTGACGACGGGCGATGAGGCGCTGGACAAACTGGAAGCTGAAACATTCGACCTGGCGCTTCTCGATATCAACATGCCCGGGACATCGGGTCTGGACGTAATGAAATTGCACAGGATGGGTGAAAGGCCGCACGAACGGCTTGCCTTTGTGGCGTTGAGCGGCGATGCCACCCGGGAAACGCGCGACGAATGTCTGGAATCGGGCTTCGATGCCTATCTGACCAAGCCGATCGGACCCGACGCCCTGGTGGAATCCATCCTCGGCCTTTTGCCCGACCGTGCCTCGGGCAGTGACGCCGATGAAGACCGGGTGCCCGGTACGGCCCCGGTGGCAACGAACGACGAGACCGATTCCGTCGCTGGCCCGGTTGCCGAATTGTCCCGGCATCCCCGTTTCAAGCAAAGCGCGCGGCGCGTGCTCGACCCGACCGCTCTGGAGAACCTCAAGGCACTCGACGGTAACGATGGCAGCTTTCTGAGAAGTATCATCCACGAATTCTGGGCCGATACGGAATCGTTGCTGCCTGAACTCGAAGAGGCCGTGAGCGACGGCGACCCGCACCGTTTTCGCAGCCTCGTGCACGCCTTGCGGAGCAGTAGTGCCAATATCGGCGCGCCTCAGTTGCATCAAATCTGTGCCGAATTGAACGGCATCGGCATGGAGCATTTCGATCGCGACGCCGCCGCGCGGCTGTCGGACGTCAAGGCGGCCTTCGCCAGATACCGGCGGGCCAGCAGCCGGTATCTGGCAATGGTGAGTGGTGGTGACGATGAAGACGCGGAGCCGGGCAGCGCCGCATTTGGCGTCCCTCCCGATCGTATTCTCTGAAAATCGCCGGACGGCTTGAGGTCATTCGGCTGCTGCCATGGGCGCGCTGTCGTGACGGTCGCCGGGCCTGGCGGCGTGGCGACGATCCTGCGCCGCGGCCAGCCGCTCCATGCGGCGGATGTCCGCCGGGTCGAGACCCATGGCCGTGTCGATCCAGATCTCGGTGATGGCGATCAGTTCTTCCTTCGCGACCGGGCGGGCAACGCGTCTTGCGCTCATTACGGCGCGCCGGGCCGATGCCTGGCGCTCGTAGCGGGCGATGTAGTCATATAGCGCGGCTTCGCCTTCTCCCTCGTCGACGACGATGTCGACCAGCCCCATGGCATGCATTTCGTCGGCGCTGTAAACGCGGCCGCTCAGGATGACCTTCTCGGCTTCGTTGGGATTGATCCGGCGGCTTAGCAAAGTATAGGCGCCCATGCCGGGAAACATGTTGAACAGCACTTCCGGCAGGCCGAACCGCGCCTGACGCTCGGCAATGATCGTTTCCTGAGAAAGTGCCGACTCGAACCCGCCGCCCAGCGCGTCTCCCTGGACGAGGGCGATATTGTGGATAGGGAGGCTGAGCCCGTTGGCATGGTCGTGGATCAGATCGATACAGGCATACGCATAGCGACGAAGGCCGGTCCGGTCGCGGCGCCGGATCAAATCCACGAACAACGGCAGATTGCCGCCAAGATTGAATACGCCATCGATATCCGAGGCGGCGATCATGAACCGAACGGGACCGTCGGCTGCGGCAGCAGGTTCCAGGAATGCGCGGCGCACCGATTCCTTGACCCGGCGAAGATCGCCGAGCAGCCCTTCGGTGAAGGACGGCCGGCCCGTGGGCCGGAAGAACTGCCACAGAATGCGTGCGCGTCGATCGTACGAAATTCGGACTTCATCGAGGTCGAGCAAGGGGGTCAGCCAGTCACTATTCATGCTGCCTTCGGTCGTTTCACGGCAGTTCAACTGCGATATGGCGAGGGCGGGATTGTTCTTGGCGGCGGGTAGAAAACTCATGGCAGATGTCCTTTCACCGGGGAGTTTTGTTCGGGGGGATTTTTCAAGTAAAGCGGGTACAACGTGGCTGTGCATGATGCCGGAGTCCAATAAATGCGATAAAAATTTGACCAAACTTCAACCAAGGATAATTAGACAGCGATCTAGAATCAGAAAAAAGGGAAAATTTATTCAGTAAGCAACCAATGATAGATAATCTGTCTCTCCTTTACTGTTATTTTAAGAGAAAATTAACTAATATTGATTTTCTGGTTAAAAAAGTTAACAAATGGTTAATAATCACCACCTTCTGCAGAAGAGTGTCAATCTTCTTCTTTTGACTGATGTCATTATCCATAGGGATGCGGTGTCGTGAAAAGGAGGGGAGATGTCGCCGCAAGGGCGGCGCTACCGCGGCGCCCGCGCGATGATGCGGCCTGTGGGTTTGACGCTGGAGAAAGGCGCTGTTCTGATGGATGCACCCGAAATTCGACCGATAGCCGAAGCGACGGTCACGCTGGACCAGATCCAGGCGGCGGCGCGCCGGATCGACGGCCGCGTCATCCGCACACCGCTTGTTCCGGCGCCCCGGCTCGGCCGTTTTCTCGGGGCGGAGATCTATCTGAAGCTTGAGAACCACCAGTACACGGGGTCGTTCAAGGATCGCGGCGCACTGACCCGGCTGTTGTCCCTGACCGCGGAGGAGCGACAGGCGGGCGTTATCGCCATGTCGGCCGGCAATCATGCGCAGGGCGTCGCCTATCATGCCGAAATGCTGGGCATTCCGGCGGTCATCGTGATGCCCGAGACCACGCCTCTGAACAAGGTGCAACGCACGAGAGCATTCGGCGCCGAAGTCCGGCTCGTTGGCGAAACAATAGACGATGCCGCCGTGGCCGCCCGCCAGATCATGGCCGAGCGTGGGCTGACCTTCGTTTCGCCCTATGATGATGCGGATGTCGTGGCCGGGCAGGGCACGGTCGGACTGGAAATGATCGCCGACCGGCCCGATCTCGACACGATCGTTGTGCCGATCGGTGGCGGCGGGCTGATGGCCGGTGTAGCGACCGCGGTCAGGGCGCTGGCGCCGTCGGTGCGGCTGGTGGGCGTCGAAGCCGCAATGTATCCGTCCATGTACCAGGCGGTGCGCGACGGATCGGTCACCTGCGGTGGAGCGACCATCGCCGAGGGCATCGCCGTCAAGCAGCCGGGCGCCGTCACCCGGCCGATCATCGAGCGGCTGGTGGACGACATCGTGCTGGTCGGAGAAAGCGCGCTGGAATCGGCGGTGTGCGCGCTGATTGAGTATCAGCAGGTGGTGGCCGAGGGGGCGGGCGCGGCCGGCATCGCGGCGCTCATCCAGCATCGTGAGCAGTTCGCCGGCCGCAAGGTCGGGGTGGTGATCTGCGGCGGCAACATGGATGTGCGCCTGATGGCGTCGGTCCTGATGCGCGGATTGGTGCGCGACGGCCGTCTGGTTCGTCTGCGGATCGACATCGCCGATCAGCCCAATGTCCTTGCCGCTGTGGCCGGGGTGATCGGCGGCACTGGCGGCAATATCGTGGAGATCTACCACCAGCGTCACTTCGACGACGTTCCGGCAAAGAAGGCAGAGATCGACGCGGTCGTCGAGACTCGCAATCGCGACCATGTTGGCGAGATGGTCGCCGCCCTCTGCGACCGGGGCTATCCGGCCCGCGTCCTGTCGGTGCTGTCACAGGGCGACACGGCGGCGAATCTGCACTGAGAACCGATCAGGATGCCTGTCCAAAGATCGGCACCACGCCGCTGACATGCCGCGCGCCGTGGTCGATGCCGACCATTCGGATGGGCATGTTGTAAAGTGCCGACATCGACGCGTCCGTGACCATTTCCGGAGTCGGTCCGAATATCGGCCGGCAGCCGTGATGCATGGCCAGCGTGTGCGAGGCCGCGACCAATGTGTGCTGCGGGTGATGGGTCGTGAATACGACCGTCACGCCGGTTTCCGCCGATAGCATCGTCAGCGTATTCAGGACGCGGTTCTGGTTATGGAAATCCAGTGCGGCGGTCGGTTCGTCCAGGATCAGGATGTCGGCATTGGCGGCGACGGCACGGGCGATCATGACCATCTGGCGCTGCCCGCCAGACAGCGTCGTGACTGGACGATTGGCCAGATCGCTCAGGTCGAGTTGTTCGATTGCCCGGTCGGCATGAGCATAGTCGACCGCAGCCGGCGAGCGGAAAACCCCCAGATGCCGCGCCCGGCCCATGACCACGACATCGCGCACGGTATAAGCGAACGGCAGGCCGGAGGACTGGGGAACATAACCGGTCGCGCCTTCGACTCGGATAGTGCCGGTCGACGGAGCCAGCAGGCCGAGCACGACCCGCAGCAGGGTCGTCTTGCCACGCCCATTCGGGCCGAGGATGCCGAGAACCGCCCCTTTCGGCAGGTCGAAATCCAGCGATTCGAAGATCCACGGCCCGGACCGGGGCAGCCGATAGCCCAGATTTCCGGCACCGATTGCGATATCGGTCATGACCAACCTCCTGCTTTTGTGCGTCTGAGTAGAATGGCGAAGACCGGCGCGCCGACGATGGCGGTCAGGATGCCGATGGGTATTTCCGCGATCGTCATCGTACGGGCCAGGCTGTCGATGGTCGTCATGAAGGCGGCGCCGATCAGCGCCGATGCCGGGATGAGGTCGCGATGATCCGGCCCGACCAGCATGCGGGCGATATGCGGCACCACGAGGCCGACCCAGCCGACGATGCCCGATACCGCGACGGTGGCGGCGGTGATCGCCGTGACCGCGATCAGGATCGCCCAGCGCGTCGGTTCGACCGAAATGCCGAGCGCGTTGGCCTCTTCGTCGCCCAGCGAGAGGATATTGATCCGGAACCGCATCAGGTGAAGCAGTCCGCCGAAAACGCCGACGATCCCGGCCACGAGCCAGAGCTTGGTGTACGAGGCCGAGGCGAAACTGCCCATCAGCCAGTAGACGATCGCCGGCAGCGTGTCGTCGGGATCGGCGATATAGGTCACGAACGACACCAGTGCGTCGAAAAACGCGCCGACGACGACGCCGGCAAGAACCAGCATCAGAACCGGCGTTCGGCCGTCGGTGCGGGCGATGAAGAAGACGCCCAACAGTGCGATCAGGCCGAAGATGAAGGCGTTCGACATCAGCACGACCAGGCTGGATGTCGCCAGCAACGCGAGCGCGCCGCCAAAGGCCGCGCCGGCCGAGACGCCGATGATTTGCGGCCCGACCAGCGGGTTGCGGAATATCCCCTGCAGCGCCGCACCGCTGGCGGAAAGGCCGGCGCCGACCACCATGGCCAGCGCGATCCGCGGCAGACGGACCTGCCATACGACCGCTTCGGCCACAGGTTCCGGCGGCATGGTCGGCAGCACCGGCAGCCCCAGCACTGCCAGAACTTCCAGGGGGCCGAGCGGATAGCGGCCGAGCCCGAGCGATACAATCGCCACGGCGGCGGTGAGCACAGCCAGACCCGTCCAAAGCGCGGCCCGGTTGCGCCCGGCGCCCCGCCCGGAACTGTGTCCGGCGATTGATGTATCAGTCGGCATGGAACCGCTCGTAGCCGGCGGAATCGCTGTTCGCCGTCACCCTCAATATGCCGTCGATCTGACTTTGCGTCAGTGTCGCGCCATAAAGCATCTGATAGGCGTCGATGATCTCCGAACGCAGCGTCCAGTCCGGGTCGAGATCGGGGTGCAGTATCTCGGCCAGCCACATCCAGGTCAGCGGCGATTCCTGGTTCGGCGGATCCCACCGATAGCCGCCAAGCGGCATCTGGTAGACTCGCCGTTCGGCTGCCGCCGTCAGGTTCGACAGAACGGGATGATCGTAGACGTCCTGCGGCGACAGATCGCTCTCGAACCCGTTGAGCAGGATGACGTCGGGGTCCCAGGCCAGCACCTGCTCCTGATCGACGGTCAGCCAGCCGCTGCCGGCATCGGCCGCCGGGTTGGCGCCGCCGGCCAGGCCGATATAGAAGTCATTATAGGTTTCCGATCCGGCCACCCGAAGATCCGACAGGAACCGGTTGAAGTACAGGACCGTCGGCGCTTCGCTGCTGTCCCCCGACGGATCTGCGTTCGCAACGGCGTCCTCGACTGCCGCCCCCACTTCTCGCAGGGCACCGTCGCGCCAGTCGATCAGCGTGTCGGCCCGTTCCGGTTGGCCGGTTGCCGTCGCCATCATCCGGATCCAGGCGCGCGTGTCCTCTTCGGTGCCGTAACTCAGCCCGGCGACGGTAAGGCCGGCGTTTTCCAGCGGCTCGATGATGTCGGCACCGCGATGGGCCCATTGGAAGACCAGATCCGGGTCCTGGGTCAGAACTTCCTCGATATTCGGCATGAAACCCTCGCCGACGACGCCGTCGGGGACCGACAGCATCTCCGGGAACAACTCGCCGAGGATTTCTCCGCGCACGGCGGCCTTCGACATCGGGTGCATGCCCGCCAGCCGTTCGGTGCCGCCGTCGACGGCGACCATCATCGCCGCGCTGGGCATCGGGATGGTGATGATGCGTTCCGCCGGTCCGTCCAGGGTGATGGTGCGCCCGTCCTGATCCTCGAACCGGATCGAGCCGTCGTCGGCAGTTGCCGGCGAAACGGCGTGCAGCAGCGTGGCGGCGGCGAGGGCAGAGGAGGCGAATAGATGTCGTCTGGTCATGGGTTTTCCTGGTCTGGTTTGCCGGGATTCAGAGGATCGTGGCGTCGTAGATTTCTGCCGCCGGCAGCGGCATCAGGCGGTCGGCCATCTCGCGTTTGAGGTCGGCGAGCTGCACTTCGTCATCCGGCGTGCGGTCAGGCTTACGGGCCATGGCAATGAATTCCGGCCGCACATGGCCGGGGCGGATGACGATCTCGACCTGCGTCTCGCGATAGGTGAGGCGGAAGACATACCGCCCCTTCGGGCTTTCGACGACGTCCGGCGATGCAAGGTTCAGGTCGACCTGGTAGCGGTCGCCGGTGACCGCGCGGGTGACCAGTTCGAACGTGTCCCGGGCACCGGGGCCGGGGAACGCGGTTTCGATGCCGATGCCGCGCCGCTCGACCGCGCCGTCCGCGCCCAGCAGCGGCAGGGCGCGTTCCAGAACCTTGTAGCCGTGGACGACACCGCCCGGATAGCCCGGGCCGTGATAGTTCATCGCATCCTGGATCGAGAAGGTGATCGGGTGGCCGTCCTCAAGAACGGTGAGGTTTGGGCAGAACGGTGTCATTGAGGGGTCCAGTGTTGCTGTTGAACGGGATGATGACGGCGGTCGGCTTCTGAGCCGGGGCGGCCTGTTGAAAGTCGGTCTGGCGCGAGTCTCTGCCCCCCGTCCGGATCCCCGTCCGGAGCCAGGGCAGAAAGCCGTCCAGGAACCGCGTTGTGGCCGGCATGAAATGCGAGCCGTGGTGATAGAAGGGGTCCAGACTGGTGACGATCATCGTGCCAGCGGTGGTGACGCGGTCGACATAAAGGATGGCCCGGCCGTCGCCGTCGGTCGCCAGGATGTCGGCGCCGTCGGGTGGCTGGAACCAGCCGTGCAGATGCCAGGTCAGGTCGAAGCGCGACAGATAACTGAAGAGCGGATGTTCCGGCGCGGCGATGCGCACGCCCAGATCCGCGCCTTCCTCCAGCCACCACCACCAGTTGGTCGGTTGCGGCGTAAAGCTGATGCCGGGCAGCCACAGATCGGACCGGGCTTCGCCCATGGCCACGATTGAGCCGCCGTCCTGCAAATGACGCAGCAGACGAGTCCGGTGGGGCGTCATCCGCGCCGGCGGTGTGCGACACGGGACGAGCAGGACGTCATCGGCGTCGAACGCGATGTCGCTCAGGCTTTCCGGGCGGACGAGCCGGTTGAAATACCCGGCATAACGGGGCGCCTCCAGGCTTTCGATGTGATAGGCGGCACCGGGATGGACGGCGATCAGGCTCATGACGTGACCCATTGGATGATGTTGCCGGCCAGCCGCGCGTTGACAGCCGGGTCGTCGGCGACGGACCACAGATCGTTGCCGGCGTGGATGAACAGCGTTCCGCCGGCGGGCGTATCCCAGGTCCAATCCACCGGCCATCGATTCGGGCCGAGGCCGGTGACGGCAGCGGCACCCGGTGGCGGGGGGGCGTGGCCGCGGCCGAAGAAACCGGCGACGCCCTTGCGCGTTGCGAGGCTGGGGGTGTCGATGCCGGCGAAGACCGGATGCGCGGTCAGCGCCGAGAGATCGAGATCGCGGCGGCGCGGGCTGTCCAGCGGTACGAACGGGGTCAGCCCGTCGACGAACCGCCTGACTGGATGGCCGTTGAAGAACAGGCGCCCGCCCCGGCGAAAGAACCGGTCGATAGCGGGCCTGAGTTCGTGAAACCGTATCTGGTCGAGATGGATGGTCGTGATCAGACCGGTACTTCGGTCGATGTCACGCTCGCTCAGGTCATGATCCATAAGCGCGACCAGGGTTCCGTCGCGTTCGTAGGGGTCGAGAACTGGCGGAATGGCGCGCTCTGTCGAAAGAACGAGGATCGTGGTGGAGGCGGGGGAGTTTGGCTGGTCGGTCATTGCAGTTCCCTTTCGTGCGAGAACGATAATGCGAATCATTCGCAATCGCAATAGCGGGTTGGTGATAAGTGCGAATAATCAACGCGCGGATGGCATAGGTGTGGGGTCCGGCCCCCCAGATCACCACCGCAGCTATCGGGATCAGCGCTCACCAGCCGATCCAGGAATTCGCATGCCGCGCCCAGATGGACTCGTTCATGGCCATGATCCGCTCGAAGCCGCCGCCTATGCCGTCAAACATGCCGGTTCCTCCGATCCTGTCCGCCACACATAGCGTCATTGCGGGGCAGGGTCCGGTCCAGGCCGTCAAAGGCTCCTTCAGGGGCGCGCGCCATCGTCTTGCGGCCCGGCGGCACAGGGCCTAGCCTGTGCGGTCACGCAGGATTTGAGGAGATGGGTATGGTCAAGGCAATCGTGATATCGGAAACCGGCGGTCCCGAAGTGATGAAATGGACGGACGTTCCCGTCGGTGAACCGGGTGCGGGCGAGGCGCGGGTTCGGCACACGTCCGTCGGCGTCAATTTCATCGATATCTATTTCCGCAGCGGGCTGTACCCGTTGCCCGCGCTGCCCGCTTCGATCGGCATGGAGGCGGCGGGCATCGTCGAGGCCGTTGGCGAGGGTGTGGACTGGGTCGCGCCGGGGGATCGGGTTGCCTATGCCGGCCCGCCGCCCGGTGCCTATTGCGAAGCGCGCGTCATGTCGGCAATGCGTCTGGTACGCCTGCCGGACGGCGTCAGCGACGATCAGGCGGCGTCGCTGATGCTCAAGGGCATGACGGCGGAATATCTGCTTCATCGGACCGAGCCTGTGCACAAGGGCGACACCATTCTGGTGCACGCGGCGGCAGGCGGTGTGGGGCTGCTGCTGTGCGGCTGGGCGCGGGCGTTGGGCGCGACCGTCATCGGCACGACATCGACACCGGAGAAGGCGGCAAAGGCGATCGCGGCCGGCGCCCACCACACGATCCTTTACGGTCGCGAGGACGTGGCGAAGCGGGTGCGCGAGATCACCGGCGACAAGGGCGTTCGCGTCGTCTATGACGGCGTCGGCCGCGATACCTTCGACACTTCGATGGAATGCCTGTCGCTGCGGGGGCATATGGTGCTGTTCGGCCAATCCTCCGGCCCGGTGTCGCCGGTCGACCCGGCGCTCCTGGCAAAAAAATCCACCAGCCTGACCCGGCCGACGCTCTTTCATTATGCCGTCGATCGCCCATCGATTGAGGCGATTTCCGGCAATGTCTTCGAGGCGCTGGCCAAGGGGTGGATCTCTGCCAGCGTCGACCTGACGCTGCCGCTGGCGGAGGCGGCCGAGGCACACCGGGCACTGGCAGCGCGGGAAACCACGGGGGCCATCGTCCTGAAACCCTGATCCGTCCTGATCGGGCCGGCCTGAGGGAACCGGACACGGCGGCCACGGCTTGCATGCCAGTGCGATTGCTGGCATGACGCTCCGTGGCGCCGTGTGTCATAAAACTGTAACAATCTGTAACGCATTGTACTTCGCCGGGGTTCTTGGCCCGCGGTTCCTGGCCCGCGGTTCCTGGCCCGGGCGTCGTCCTGGCGGGCCGGCCGGCAGAGCAACGATGCGAGGAGACTGCGCGGTGTCCGCTACCGCCATGCTGATTCATCTGATGGGGGCGGTTGCCCTGTTGCTCTGGGGCATGCGCATGGTCCGGACGGGGATGGAGCGTGCGTTCGGCGCCAATCTGCGCCGCTTCATGGGGCGGTATGTCGGCCATCGGCTTTCGGCGTTCGGGGCCGGGCTTGGCGTGACCTCGCTGCTGCAAAGCTCGACCGCCACCTGCCTGATCACCGCATCCTTTGCCAGCCGCGGCCTGATTGCCACGGCGCCGGGGCTGGCCATCATGCTGGGTGCCGATGTCGGCACCACGCTGGTCGCGCAGGTGCTGAGTCTGGATATGTCGTTCCTGTCGCCGATCCTGATCTTCGCGGGCTTCGTCGCCTTTTCCGCCAGCGGCACCAAGCGGGCGCGCGATCTCGGCCGCGTTGCCATCGGGCTCGGCCTGATGCTGCTGTCGCTGGGCATCATCGTTGAAACCTCTGCACCGATGCAGGACTCCCCGGTCGTCGGCATCGTGATCCGGTCGCTGGCCGACGAACCGCTGCTGGCGATCATGGTGGCGGCGATCCTGACCTGGCTGGCGCATTCCAGTCTTGCGACGGTTCTGCTCGTGATGTCGATGGCAGGCAGCGGCGCGATTTCACCCGCGCTCGGCCTCATCCTCGTGCTCGGCGCCAATGTCGGCGGCACCATCGCCCCGATCGTTGCGACCGCGGCATTCTCGGCGCCCGCCCGTCGGGTGGCGATCGGCAACGCCCTGATGAAGATATCCATCGTCATCCTGGTGCTGCCGTTTGCCGAGGCATTGCAGCCGATCATCACCATGACGGCGGAGTCGCCGGCCCGCCAGATGGTCAATGCGCACACCGCCTTCAACCTGTTGGTCGCACTGATGTTTCTGCCGCTGGTCGGCGCCCTGGAGCGCCTGTTGACCCGCCTGCTGAAGGAGCATGCCGAACCGGGCGACGACGATACCGCACCGCGTTATCTGGAACGTGCGGCGCTGAACGAACCATCGATGGCGCTGGCCAATGCGTCCCGGGAAACGCTGCGCATGGGCGACACCATCGATCGGATGCTGCGGACCAGCCTGGAGGTGTTCACCAGCGGGGACAGGACCCGGCTGCAGGAAATCACGGTGATGGAGCGCAAGATCGATCGCCTGTTCGAAGGGATCAAGCTGTACCTGACCGAATTGCGGCGGGAGGCGTTGGAGGAAGACGAGAACAAGCGGTGCGGCGACATCATGCAGTTCGCGACCAACCTGGAATACTGCGGCGACATCGTCGAGGGCAGCCTGCGCAATCTGGCGACGAAGAAGATCAAGAACCAGCTTTCCATGTCCACCGAGGGGCAGGCCGAGATCGAGCGGATCTATCAACGCCTGCAGCAGAACCTGCAACTGTCGATGAGCGTGTTCATCTCCGGCGACCGGACCCTTGCGCGGCGATTGCTGCGTGAAAAAGAACAATTCCGGGTGCTGGAAAAGCAGGCGCTGGACAGTCACCACAAGCGGCTGGAAGAGGGGCGCACCGAGAGCATTTCGACGTCATCGCTCCACCTCGACATGGTCCGCGATCTCAAGCGATTGAACGGGTTGTTGTCGACCGCAGCCTATCCGATCCTGGAGGAAGCAGGAGAACTGCGCACCTCGCGGCTGCGCAAATCCGTGCATGCCGAATAGTGCCGAAGGACAGCGTCTATCGACCGAACCGGGACGGATCGACGCAGGCGATCTGATCGACTGACATTGGCAGCGGCTCGCTCTCCAGATGGCTGGCAATCATGTCGGCCAGCAGCCAAGCTTGGCCGAAGCCGCGCGATCCCAGCGCTGACAGGGTGAACAGGCCGGGCGCCGGCCCCGATCCGGGACCAGAACCGGGAACCGGGCCGGCGAAGGGTCGTCGGTCGGCGGTGGTGATCCGGATGCCTGATCGGCCCCCGACCGCACGGGCCGATGTCAGCGACGGCGCCAGACTGGCGATGCGGCTCAACGTGACCTGATCGTCGGCGGTCTCCGTCTCTGCCGACGGCGGTACGTCGCCGCCCGCCGGACCATGGGCCAGCGCCGCCGGATCGATAGCGACATATGTCGCGCCGGCCATGTGGCGTCCCGCGCCGGCCGGCATGATATAGCCGTCCCCGGACAGGACGCAGCGCAGCCCGGTGGTCGTCCCGGTCGCGGCGACCTCGGTAATCCGGCCACGCGCGGGGCGAAGCGCACCGTAGAATCGGCGGTCTGGTGAATCGTCGAGGGCGTCGGTATGGCGCGCGGGATCGAACATGGCGTCACCAATGATCAATCCGCCCGCTCCGGTCGCCAGGATCAGCACCGGCGCGGCGGCGATGAGCCGGTCGTGACTGTCGTACACTTGCCAGAGGCCGTTGTCGTCGCGACGGGCGTGGCGGGCGGTGGCGGCAAGCGGCCCATCACTGCCGAGCGCGCGCGACAGAACCGGTAGCGGCGCGATCCAGCCGGCGTCGGGATACCAGCGGCCGGAGTGAGAGACCGGGATGCCGGCGATGTCGGAAGCTTCCTGCCGGTCCACGATTTGGAAGATATTGCGCGTCTCGCCCGTCCACGCCGCCAGCGCGGTTTGTCGGTGGCGTTCGCGCGGCGCAACCGCGAGTTCCAGCCCGCCGCACCAGTTCGCCAAAGGCTCCTCTTCTGCGACCAAACCCGGAGGCGGTGTCTCGGCCAGGTCTTTGATGATGTGGCGGGTGTAGCCGTCCGCTGCCATACCGAACAGCGTCCACGGATCGTCGTTCAGCTGGGCGCGCGGCTGCAGCAATGCCGCCGGATTGCCCGAAGCTGCACTGCCCGGCGATGGATTGCGATCGATAACCGTGACCGACCAGTCGCGCCGTCGCAGGGCCTGCGCCATGGCGCAACCACCGACGCCCGCACCGACGATGATCGCTTGCCGCGCCGTGCCGGCGACGCAATCCGCCGGCCACGACTTTAGCACCGCGCGGTCGGCGCTGCCGGTCCAGCGTCCGACAGTCATGTGGCGCTTGCGGCCGAAGCCGGGGCGCCGCTCCACCTCGAAGCCTGCATCGGCCAGCGTCCGGCGCACATGGCCGGCGGCGGTGAACGTTGCCAGCCGCGCGCCGGGTGCGGACAGGCGACCGAGGGTTTCGAACAGGCCCGGCGTCCACAGGGCGGGATTTCGCTCCGGCGCGAAACCGTCCAGAAACCAGGCGTCGACATGGGCGACGGCGCTGGCCAACAGGGTCGCGCCGTCGCCATGCAGCAAGGTCAGGGTGACCCGCCCGCCGTCGAAGTGACGCCGATGAAAGCCGCCGACCGGCGCTGGCAGGGCGTCGGCCAGCCGGGCGGAAAGGTCGGCCAGTTCCGGCCAGCGGGCATGGGCGCGGCGGATGTCGGTGGCCTGCAAAGGTTCAGCCTCGACCGACAGGAAATGCAAACGCTCTGGCCGGTCGGGACTTCGGCGCCACCGATCCCATGCCGCCAGAAAGTTCAGGCCCGTCCCGAATCCGGTCTCGCCGATCGTGAACCCGCGCCGTCCGGCCCAGTTTTCGTTCAGGCCGACGCCGTCGAGAAAGACGAAGCGGCTTTCGGCCAATCCGTCCTCGCCGCTGAAATAAAGATCGTCATAGGCACGGGATCGCGGGCCGGCGGGATTGGTCCAGTCCAGGTCTGCAGCTTCGGTCATGGCCGGGGTGATATCACGGCCGCATGGGCGGATGCCATTGCGCCGGAGGTGTCCTGATCAACACTGCCCCCTCGCTATCCCCTCGCTATCCCCTCGCTATCACCCAATGCTTATCCCGTGCCGGCACGCCGGCCGGATGGCGGGGTCAGGACCTGACGCGCCAGCAGCATCTGCGCACGATCGACAAGCCACTCTTCGGTCATTTGGCGGGGAGCGGCGAGTGCTTTGCGGCAGGTGTCGTCGCTGAGAAGTCCGGTTATCGCGATCCGCTGCGCCATCGGAGTCATGCGCGGCTCGTCGCCGGCCATGCGGCCCCAGGCCGTCTGAACGGTCTCCACTGCCCGGTGCACCAGCCCCCGGTCAGCCAACGGATATTCGATGCCAAGGCGGTTGACGGCATCCTCCCACGGCTCCACGACCGTCCCGGCGAGTGAAACCAGTTCGCCCTGAACGCTTCGGCGCGTGGCGGCGACCGGCAATCCGGCGCGCGCCGCGACAGGCCGCAGCACGGCCAGGCCATGGGCAAGGAGACGCCGAAGCGTGATCAGCCCGGGAAACATGGGGGCGGGGCCGTCGCCATGGGTCCGCACAAAGGGACGGGCGGCACCCCGGCGATCCGTCGTTCCGGACGGGGCCACGTCCGACGCATAGAACTCGCTGACCTTGCCGCACTTGCCCCGGACGACGCGTCGTATCGGCTCGCCACGGTCGCTGACGGTATCGGCATCCGTCCCGGGAGGGTCGCGCAGCATCATGATGCAGACGCCGCCGACGACGGCCGTCGCCACCAGGATCGCCAATGCCGCAAAAATCGTGAACATGTCCATGAGCGGCTCCGGGTCGGACCGAGAAATCCAGGATCCCGAGAATAGCATACTCTTGGCGCCGCCGCCCACCGTCACCGCAATTGGGGCGCGCGTGATGCCGCAGCCGGGATGCGCACACAAGGCCGCATCGGTAAGTATGCTGAAAAACATGGACCAAAGTGGTAGGCTTTGGCATGAATCCTGGAAACGTTTCCAGAAATGCCGGCCGCGGTTGGCCGGTTCTGCCCATTGGCGACAGGTCTGTCGTGCGTCCGGTTCGCCCCTTGATTTCCGGAATTGCGGAGGCCGCGTGCGATCAGGATCGGCATCGGCTTTGCCGATGTTTTTGTGCCATACCCCCGTACAGTTTCTGGGGTGTGAGTAATAGGAAAGGAAGAGAAGTATGACCGAGCAATCCCCGACCCTCGACATTCAGACGGCGGTTGGCGACGCGGCGCGCGTGCATCGAAACGCATCGTCCGCGGCGCTGTTCCAGGACGCCGTCGAACGCGGGGAAGGATTGATCTCAGCCGATGGCGCTCTTGCCGTGCATACTGGCCGCCATACCGGTCGTTCGGCATCGGACAAGTATATCGTCCGCGACGCCCGTACCGAAGACACGGTTTGGTGGGACAACAATCAGCCCATGAGTCCGGAGACGTTTAGCGGCCTTCTGGATACCTTCTGCGCGCATATCAAAAAGGCTGAGCGGCTCTGGGTCCAGGACCTAGATGCCGGTGCCAATGCCACCCATCGCATCCGGGTCCGGCTGGTGACGGAACACGCATGGCAGGCGCTGTTCGCCCGGCATCTTCTGATCGAACCGGCCGAATCCGAGGTCGGAGCGTCAGCGGGCGGAGACAGTGCCGAGCCGGATTTCACCATCCTTCAGATGCCGGAACTGACCGTCGATCCGGCCGCGCACGGGTTGAAAAGCGAAACCGTCATCGCCGTCGACTTCACGCGCCGGATCGTCCTGATCGGCGGCACCTCCTATGCCGGTGAAATGAAGAAGTCGGTCTTTACCATTCTGAACTATCTGCTGCCGGAAAAAGGCGTCATGCCCATGCACTGTTCGGCGAATGTCGATGACGACGGCAAGTCGGCGATCTTTTTCGGCCTCTCCGGAACAGGCAAGACGACGTTGTCCGCCGACGCCAGCCGCCATCTGGTCGGCGATGACGAGCATGGCTGGCACGATGGCGGCATCTTCAATTTCGAAGGCGGCTGCTATGCCAAGGTGATCCGCCTGTCGGCCGAGGCGGAGCCTGAAATCGCCGCCGCCACGCGCAGCTTCGGCACGGTTCTGGAGAATGTCGTCGTCGATCCCGTATCCCGGCGCCTCGACCTCGACAGCGACCGCTATACCGAAAATACACGGGCGGCGTATCCGCTGTCGGCAATTCCCAATGTTTTGCCCGGCGGCGAAGCCAGCCATCCGTCCGCCATCATCATGCTGACGGCGGATGCCTTCGGTGTCATGCCGCCGATCGCGCGGCTGAGTGTCCATCAGGCGATCTATCATTTCCTGTCCGGCTATACCGCGAAACTTGCCGGCACGGAAAAGGGACTGGGCAAGGAGCCGGAGGCGACATTCTCGACCTGTTTCGGTGGACCTTTCATGCCGCGTCACGCCGCCGAATACGGACGTCTTCTGGCGCAGCGCATCATGAAGCACGGTGTTCGGTGCTGGCTGGTGAATACGGGCTGGACGGGCGGCGCTTATGGTGTCGGCCATCGCATGCCGATCAAGGCGACGCGTGCACTGCTGAATGCCGCGCTCGACGGCTCGCTGAACGACTCGAAGTTCCGGCGCGACCCGAATTTCGGCTTCGAAGTCCCGGAATCGGCGCCCGGCGTTTCGGCCGATCTGCTGGATCCGCGGCAGACCTGGGACGACCCGCAGGCGTATGACGCCCAGGCGCGTCGGTTGGTGAGCATGTTCGCCGAGAATTTCGCCACCTACACCGACGAAGCCGACGAGGCCGTTAAGGCCGTTGCCATCGGCTGAGCTGCCCGCCCGGACCGCCCCCACTGGGACCGGATCTAGACCGAACAGTGCCGCCAGGGCGCGAGGTCGAAATGGAAATGGTCGTGGTGGGCGGCGTCCGTTGACGGCGACAGGACAGTATTGAAGGTCTGGCAGGCGCCGCGCGCCACGTCGCGCAGGAATGCGGATTGGGCGCGCGGGCCGTGCCAGTGTCGGCGGACGTTGATCACACGCCCGTCGGCCAGTTCAAAGCCGCCGATATCGATGGCCTTGCCCAGGGCGTGCTGGGAAATCCGCCGCGAACCGGCGATCGTCCGGCAGGCATACCCGCCCATGTGATGGATGCGGGTTATGTGCTGCCCGAAATGCGCCTGTGCGGCGGGTTGCAGGATCCGGCGTTCGAATTCGTTCATGGCCAGGGCGATGGCACAGCCGACGCGCACGGGAGCGTTCAGGTCGGCCGTAGATGTTGACAACGATATCGGCGTGTCGATACCGCAGCCGCCGGATCCGCCGCCGGACACGCCCGCGAGGCGGGCATGGACGTAGTCGACCTGCCGGCTGTCCAGCGCCGAAAGGCAGGGTCCGCCTGTCGGATAGACCAGCGGCGGCTGCCTCGACCCCCCGCCTGTACCCCCGCATGCCGCGAGCAGCAGGAGCAGGGCCCCCAGAAGGATTGTGGTCAGAAAGCGGCCCCCGAAGCGGATATCGACCGTGTTCACCCATTGGAATCGATCGCGGGGATAATGATTTCCACACCCTGATCGTCCCGGGCGCTGCGCGGCCACGAAGTGACGCGCTGCAGACCCGGGACCTCGTGCAGCAACTCTCGGCCTTGACAATCGAACCGGGTGCATCCGGATCGGGGTCCCCGATCGGTGCCCCGGGACGATAAGGGCGGGACGATCAGGGTGGGGGCGAGGATGCGGGAAAGATCTGTTTGCCTCGTAGAGGCGGATCAAGGGGCGGAAGGCGGGAACGGTCACGACGCAGACTCTCCATGACTTGCCAAGCCTGCGGACCTTACGGGAGCTTCGTTAACGTTGTACGAAATACGGGCTGAACTGATCCAGGATGCGGCTATAGACGCCGCGTTTGAAGGGCACGATATCAGCCAGCACCATTTCGGGCGTCGACCAGCGCCAGGCGTCGAACTCCGGCGCGTGATGCGCCAGGTCGATGTCACGGTCGTCGCCGTCATGGGCCATGGCGACCCACATTTGCTTCTGTCCCCGATAGCGGCCGCCCCAGACCTTGCCGATCAGGTGCTCTGGCAGATCATACGTCACCCATTCCGGCATGCGGTCGAGAATGCGGGCATTGCTGACGCCGGTTTCCTCGTGCAGTTCGCGAAAGGCGGCGGCGTCGACGGCTTCGCCCGGATCAATGCCGCCTTGCGGCATCTGCCACGCCTCGGGCGTGTCGCTGCGCCGCGCGGTGAAGATACGGCCGTCCGGATTGATCAGGACGATCCCCACGCAGGGCCGATAGGGCAGCTGTGCCGTTTCGGGAATATCCATGCCGGGGCGGCTGTCGTTCGTCATGGTGTTGCGCCTGCTTGCAGGGAGTCGGTGCCATAGGCGATCCGGCTGATCGGCACCAGATCGATGTCCTTGTCCTCCAGCGTCGGGAGCCAGGCTGCAATTCGTTCGAATGTCACCGGATAGGAGCCGGCGATACCGACAGCATAGCCGCGCTGGCGGGCCACCGATTCCAGTTCGGCCAATTGGGCGTCGATCTCGTTGCGGGCTGCGACGCGGTCGATGAAACGGTCGTTGACCGCCACCGGCAACCCGATTTCGCCGGCGACCGCGCCGACGACGCTGTTACGCGCCGTACGGCTGTCAAGGAACATGAGACCCCGATCCTGGATCTCATCGAGAATGGGCGTGATGCTGTCGCGTGACGCCGTCATCCGGGATCCCATATTGTTGACGACACCGATATAGCCTTCGCCGCGCCCCAAAGCCCAATCCAGGCGGCTGAGATTGGTCTCTGCCGTCAACGAGGTCAGAAGCGTCTGCGGCCCCGGATCGTCGCGAGGATAGCTGACGGGTTCCATGGGAACCATCATCAGAACCTCATGACCCGCGGCTACGGCCTGGGGAAGCCATCGTGACAATGTATTGGCATAGGGCGTGAAGGCGAGCGTCACCGCCCCCGGCAGCCGTTGAATCGCGCTTTCGGTCGCGGCACTGGACTGACCGAGATCGATGACCACCAGGGCAATCGCCGGATTCTCGGGCGTCGGCAGGGCGGGCGTCGGGTCGACCGGAGCAGGTCCGGCGGCAGGCGTGTCTTCGCCATCGGCGCTGGTCGATGCTGGCTCGTCGGACGAAGCGGCGTTGCCTCCTGCTTCGAGTTGTTGCTCCCGTGGCTCGTCTGCCTGAAGCGGTGGTTCATCAAGGCCTGTCGGTTCGGCATCAGGGGCTGTCTCCGGCAGCGCGGCCAGATCGATATCGTCGTCAGACGCGGACTCTTGCGATGGTGGGTCGCGACGGTTCGACGCAGGGGTGTTCCCGGATTGGGCATCGGATTGAATGTCGCCAGCGTCTCCGGGGGTTTCGTCCTCACCGGCCCTGTCACCGCCGGTGTCGCTGCTGGCGCCGGTCGACGCCGATCCATCGTCATCCTGGACACGGGCAGCGTCGCCGCGATCGCGCACCGCCGGGGTGCCGGTATCTGGTGACAGGGCTATGGTTGCATCCGGCGTTTCCGGCGGCTCGCCCGCGTCGGAGTCAGGGCCAGCGTCAGCGGGGGCGTCCCGTTTCAATTCCGGCATTGGCAGCGGGTCCGAAAGCTCGTCCGAGCTGCCATCGATGCCGCTGATGGTGGCGTTTTGCTCTGGGGGCGTCGAGTTCTGCCGGTCGTCGGATGCGTCATCGGCCCTCGGCAGGGAGGCCAGATCGGACTCCGGCAGATCGGAGTTAAGGGCACCGAGTTGCTGTGAACCGGGACCCGCCGACGGGCTTTCGGCGCTGGTGCTTGGCGTGACCCCTGAAGTCGCACCGTTGGATGCCGGTTCCGGGGGCATTTCCGGGGCCGGATCTGCCGATGGATCCGGTTCCCGGGCGCTGGCGAGGTCGACACTGTGGCTGAGCGTCGTCCGGTCGGCCTGGGTCCGTAATTCGCCGAGGGTGACATCCTCTTCCAGATATAGCCAGAATCCCACTCCCGCCAGAATGAGCGCGACGATGAAAAGAGCCGACAAGAACGCTCTCACGCCGCCCCCAATCCCACGCGGCGGGCGGTAGGGCTACCGCCTGCCGAGTGTGCTGATCGCGCCTTGCCTCGCATCAGAATGGTACCCCCTTTGGATTCATAGTCCGCCCGTTCGGATACGAACCCAAAAGCGTTTACCGTATTTCGTCTCGATGGAACAAGGCAATCCCTTTCAGGATGTCGAGTGCGCGCGAGAGTTGATAGTCTTCGAAGGTCTCTTCGGCCTCGGCCGCAGCTTCGTCTTCGGTCGTATCGGTGTCGCCGTTGCCGTTGCCGTTGCCGTTGCCATTGCCGTTGTTCGTGTTGCCGTTCTCGTTTTCGCCATTTCCATTGCCGTCTTCGGCTGCACCGTTCTCCCCGCCATCATCACCCGAGTTATTATCGCCGGCGCCGTTTTCGTTATCGTTGCCAGACTCGTCACCAGAATCATCGGCCGGGTCGTCGGCTGGCTGCGCAGGGAGCATATTGGGGTTGGTCAGGGCGTTGCGCAGATCGGCCTCGCGACGCGCGACAATGTCGACTTCTTCGATTCGCGCCTGCGGTACAAAGATGTCCGGGACGATTCCGGTTGCCTGTATGGATTGCCCCGAAGGCGTGTAGTGGCGGGCCGTGGTGAGGCGCATGGCGCCGTTGCCGGCCAGCGGTATGACGCTCTGGACGGATCCCTTGCCATAGCTGTCCGTGCCCAGGATCAGTGCCCGGCGATGGTCCTGAAGGGCGCCGGCGACGATTTCCGACGACGATGCCGAACCGGCGTTGATCAGGACAACGATCGGAATATCGTCGGCGATCGTTTCCTCTTCGGCGTTGAAACGCTGCGCGCGGCTTTCATCGCGCGGGCGCGTTGAAACGATTTCGCCCTGGCTCAGGAACAGATCCGACATCGAGATCGCCTGGTCGAACAGCCCGCCGGGATTGTTGCGCAGATCGATCACCAGTCCGCTGAAACGGTCGCCGAGTTCGGCTTCCAGTTCGGCCACGGCGTCTTCGACTTCGGACGTCGTCTGCTCTGTGAAGCTGGTGACGCGGATATAGCCCATATCGTCTTCGGTGCGCCATCGGACCGATTCGATGCGGATCGTGTCGCGTTCGATGTCGACGTCGAAAGGCTCGCGATCACCGCGCAGGATGGTCAGCGTAATGGTCGTACCCACCGGGCCGCGCATCAGGTCCACGGCGTCCGACAGGTCCATTTCGGTGACGGGTTCGCCGTCCAGATGGGATATGTAATCGCCGGCCTCGATGCCGGCGTCGAATGCCGGCGTGTCATCGATCGGCGACACGACCCGGACGAAGCCGTTTTCCATCGTGACCTCGATGCCGAGGCCGCCGAACGAGCCGCGCGTCTGGGTCTGCATGCCTTCGTAGCTATCGGGATCCATATAGGAGGAATGGGGGTCCAGCGAGCTCAGCATGCCGGATATGGCAGCCTCGATCAGCTCCCGGTCCGACGTTTCTTCGACATATTCCGAGCGGATCCGCTCGAACACTTCGCCGAAGAGATCGAGTTGCTGATAGGTCTCCATGGGTGCGGCGCTGTCGGCCCGTGCAGAAAACTCCGACAGCGGGGACAGCGCAAGGACCGCGCCCAGCGCCGTCGCTGCCGACAAGCCGACCCACAACCTTGCCGGCCCCGTTTTGCCTGGCCCCGTTTTGCCTGGCCCCGTTTTGCCTGGCCCCGTTTTGCCTGGCCCCGTCTTCATGCCCCTCATCCTCGACCTCTTTCCTGTGCGCGGATCAGCCCCTGCAATGGGGCCACCGGACGTCCGTTCTGGCGAACCTCGAAATATATCTCTGGCGGCTGCGTCTGGCCATTTTGTGGCGATGGCGGCTGGCCCAGGACCGCTTCCCTGGTGACGACGTCTCCGGGGGCGACGGTGATTTCGCCGAACCCTGCAATCAGTGAATGATATCCGTCACCATGTTCAAGTATCAAGAGGCGTCCGTATCCGCCGAATTCGCCAGCGAAGCGGACGGTACCGGCGAGCGGCGCCACGATTGCCGACGTGTCGTCGACCGAAAAGCGTATGCCGGGCAGCGGGTCGCCGAAGCGGTCGGGCTCTCCGAAAGCCGCCAGGATGCGCCCGGAAGCGGGCACGCTGAGGCCGGCAGCGGCGAATTCGCGCCGTTGCTCGGACTGCGCATCCTCCGGGCGGCTGTCGGCCCCGGCTTCCGCACCCGTCTCCGGCGACCCGGTGCCGGAAGGGGCAGTGTCCTGCACATAGCCGGGCACGTCGAGGCCGGAGATCTCCGGTTCGGCCACCGGTCTGCGCTGCCGATGGGCGGTGCGCAGGCGCCGCGTCTCCGTCTCCAGATCCTGGAGAGCCGTCTGCAGCGTCGTCGTCAGCGCGGACAGCGAATCGAGGCGGCCGGTCTCGGTTGCCCGGGCATCGATCAGGGTGGAGACCGTGTTCCGCTTTTCTGCGATCGCCGCTTCGAGTTCACTCAGGCGATCGGCCACGCGCAGGCTGTCTTCGGTCAGGCTCGCGCGTTCGTCGTGCAGCTGGGCGCCGAGGCGGGTCAAGTCGTCGATTTCCGTTCTGAGGACAGCGATATCGCCGTCGATCCCCGACATGACGCGGCGGGCGACGATGGTCGATCGCGCCGCTGCGAGAGGATCGGCTGCGGCTGTCACGGTCAGCCGCACGGGGGCCCGGGCGGCGGCCAGCATGGGGCTGGTCAGATGAGCAATGGAGTCGGTGTTGTCGCGAAGTGTGCGCCGTAACGCGGATTCGCGCGTCATGAGGGACCGGATGCGATGTTCCGTCGCGTTCTGCCGGGCGTCCAGTTCGTCCAGGGCGGTAGCCGCCGCATTCGCGTCGTCAAGGGTCCGGCCCAGGTCGGCAAGGGTGTCGGACAGATCGCGATCGAGATCGTCGCGACGATCGGAAATGGCGTCGATGGCGGCTTGAAGAGCATCGAGTCGGTCGTGCACGGCCGACGCCGCGCGCTCTGTTGCGCCGATTTCCGTCTGGCCGCTTCCCGCTTCGCCAACCGCATCGGGCGAACGTTCGCGAGCGCCATCCGCTGCAAGACTGGTGAAGCCCGTTACCAGGGCGAGCGCCAGTGCCGCCGCACCGGCGCTGCGCGCGCGGCCCCGCAATGGGCCGCGTGGGGCTTCAGGTGGTCCGCTGCCGAACAAGCAGGGAGGCTCCCGTCATTTCCGATGGCTGTTCGATCCCCAGAAGCGATAGCATGGTCGGGGCCACATCAGCCAGCCGGCCGTCGTTCAATGCCGAAACATCCGACGGTCCATTGACCAGAACGACTGGAACCTTGTTCAGTGTATGCGCCGTGTGTGGCCCGTTCGTTTCGGGGTCGCGCATCATCTCGGCGTTGCCGTGATCTGCGGTGACGATCATCGTGCCGCCCTGGCGGCGGACTGCGGCGACAACCTGGCCAAGGCAGGCATCGACGGCTTCGACGGCCCGTATCGCGGCCTCAAGAACGCCTGTATGCCCGACCATGTCGGGATTGGCAAAATTGGCAACAATCATGTCGAAGGCGCCGCTGTCGATGGCGCCAACCAGTTCCTCGGCCAGTTTCGGCGCGGACATTTCCGGCTGAAGATCGTAGGTCGCGACCTTGGGCGAAGGCACCATGATGCGTTTCTCGCCCGGCAGGGATTTTTCCTCGCCACCATTAAAGAAGAACGTGACGTGGGGATATTTTTCGGTCTCGGCGATCCTGAGCTGGGTGCCCCCGGCGCGGTCGACGATCTCGCCCAGAACATTGTTCAGCACTTTTGGTGGGAAGATCGCCGACATCATCGTGTTCAGATGTTCGGAATATTCGACCAGACCGCAGGCGTCGGCAAAGGCCGGCCGCTGACGGTCGAAGCCGTCGAAATCCGGATCCAGCAACGCAGCAAGGATCTGGCGGGCGCGGTCGGCGCGAAAACTGGCGAACAGCACGCCGTCTCCGGCGCGAACCCCATCGTAATCGCCAATGACGGTTGCGTCGATGAATTCGTCGCCCTTGCCGGCCTCGTGGGCCTGATCGATTGCGGTTGCCGCGTCCGGGGCCATGGCGACACCTTTGGCGTCGACGATTGCGCGATACGCCTTTTCCACGCGATCCCAGCGCTTGTCCCGATCCATCGCGAAGTACCGGCCGATGACCGTGCCGACAGTGACGTCGTAGCCCGCGACGGCCTTTTCGAACGTCGCCAGGTAATCGCCGGCGGCCTTCGGTGGCGTGTCGCGGCCATCGGTGATCGCATGCACGATAACCGGAACGCCTGCTTTGGCGACGGCTCTTGCAAGGGCGGCAATGTGGTCCTGATGGGCGTGAACACCGCCGGGCGACAACAGGCCGATCAGATGGCACCGCCCGCCGCTGGCCTTCAGGCGGTCGATATGGGCGGCAAGCGCTTCGGTATCGCCGAGCGTGTCGTCGGCGACCGCCTTGTCGATCTTGAGCAGATCCTGCATGACCACGCGGCCGGCACCCAGATTCATGTGGCCGACCTCGGAATTGCCGATCTGCCCGCGCGGCAGGCCGACATCCTCTTCGCAGGCCCGCAGAAAGGCGCGGGGGCCCTGGTCCCACAGGGCATCGAAGTTCGGTGTCGCAGCCTGGGCAACCGCATTGTCGGCGCGGTCCTCGCGCCAGCCCCAGCCGTCGAGGATACAAAGGACGACAGGACGGCCGGGGGGGCGGGCGCCGGATCCCGCGTTAGATACTCTGTCGTTCGGTGTGTCGGCCCTGTCGCTCATGCAACCATCCTTTGCAGTCTTGTAACGCTGTTCCCATTATCGCGGAGCCCCCTTATCGCGCGGGTCCCGATCCGGGACAAGCGTGCCGAACGGTCAGCGGTCAGTCGCCACCCTGGTGACCGGGGCCGTGATGCCCGGGACCGCGATGATAGGGGTGGCCGGCCAGAATCGTCTGGGCCCGATAGATCTGCTCCATCAGCATCACCCGGATCATCAGGTGAGGCCAGGTGAGCCGGCCGAACCGGATCACTGCGTCGGCCCGAGATCGAACGCGCTCGTCATGGCCGTCGGCGCCGCCGATCAGGAAGGCCGTATCGCGGATGCCGTCGTCACGCCAGGCGCCCAGCATGGATGCCAGATCGGGGCTGGCGAGATCGCGCCCGGTCTCGTCCAGGACCACTACCGACGCACCGTCCGGCACGGCGGCCAAAAGCTGGTCGGCTTCCCAATGGCGCTGAGCGGCATCGCCGGCGGGCGACCGCCGCTCGTTGATCTCGCGCACCAGAACCGGCCATTTGGATCGGCCGCGATAGTCTTCGAACGCCCGCTGCAGGCCGTCGCGGCGCATCCGTCCCACCGCCACGATATGAACGCGCACGCTGTTCTCTCCCGGCCCCAGTTCTATTCCGGCCCGTTAACGCTCCACCACGGTTGCGGTCAGGCGTTTCCGGATTCTCCGACGTACCAGCGCGAACTGGTGGATTCCTCCGGCACAGCCGTTTCCCACATCTTCTCCAGACTGTAGAAGGTGCGGATTTCCGGGCGGAACAGATGAACGATGATGTCGCCGGCATCGATCAGAACCCAGTCGCCGGTGGGCAGACCTTCGGAATGGAGGTCTTTGTAGCCGCCGGCCTTGAGGCGTTCCATGAGATGTTCGGCGAGCGAAACGACATGACGGGCCGAGCGCCCGGTCGTGATCACCATACCATCGGCCATGGAACTTCGTCCGGCCAGGTCGATCACAACGGTGTCTTCAGCCTTGTCGTCGTCCAGGGACGTGACGATCAAGTCTGCCAGTGCCCCCGCCTCGTCCATAAGGGAGGGGACGGGGATGTTGGGCCGCGTCGGGCTCAACGGTGTGTTCGTGGCTATGGGGCTATCTCCCGGGTTGTCGTGTGAAACATCAAACATATGTGGTCCAACTGTCGCGGCGCCGCATTGGTGCACCCCGTCTGACCGACGTCGCCGACCCCGGATGGTCCGGTCCGTGAAGCATCACCCAGGCCGGGCCTGTCATCCGGGGCAGGGTCCAGGCGCCACCCTCCGCGATCCGGTGGGCGGCGAACGCCGCTGCCGCCTTGCAATTGGCCACTCTTAGAGAATATGGACGCCTGGACACGATCGCAATGGGCAGTTGGTGAAACAATTGCCGCCAACGCGACCACTGATCCATTTGTGCCAGATTGTCTGCCCCCATCAGCCAGACGAAGCGGCATTGGGGATGGCTTTGCTTCAACCGGTGCACCGTATCGACGGTAAACCGGGTATTCAGTTGCCGCTCGACACCCGTTACCACGATGCGCGGGTGGCGCGCCGTGGTCTCGGCGCTCGCAATCCGCTCGTCGATCGGCGCCATACCCTTTTGCGCCTTGAGCGGATTCTGGGGGCTTACCAGCCACCAGACCGCATCCAGTCCCAGCCGCGCCATGGCGATCAGGCTGATGTGCCGGTGCCCCTCATGGGCCGGATTGAACGACCCTCCAAGCAGGCCGATTCTCAAGGCGCCGAAGCTGCCGCCCGTCCAGGGCGTGACCGTGGCCGGTATCGATCGGCGTGCCGAAACAGTCAGAGACCCGGTCAAGGCCGCGTCTGTCCCGTGCCGCGGACGATGTACTTGTAGCTCGTCAACTGCTCCGCCCCGACGGGGCCGCGCGCGTGGAGCTTGCCGGTCGATATGCCGATTTCCGCCCCCATGCCGAATTCGCCGCCATCGGCGAACTGGGTCGAGGCGTTGTGCAGCAGGATGGCGCTGTCGACGCCGGCGAAGAAACGCTCGGCAACGGCTGAGGATTCGGTGACGACGCTTTCGGTATGATGGGATCCATAGCGTTCAATATGGGCGATCGCCTCATCGACGCCGTCGACGATCCGGACCGACAGGATGGCGTCCAGATACTCCGTCTCCCAGTCGGTTTCGGTGGCCGGCAGCGCGCGGGCATCCAGCGCCCGCACGGCATTGTCGCCGCGAACTTCGCACCCGGCCGCGATCAGGGCGTCGAGAATCGGCTTGAGCAGCCGGTCGGCGCCGGCCCGGTCGACGAGCAATGTTTCCGCTGCCCCGCATACACCGGTCCGACGCATCTTGGCGTTCAGGACGATGTCCGCCGCCATGGCGGTGTCCGCGTCGCCGTGAACATAGACATGGCAAATGCCGTCCAGGTGCTTCAGCACCGGGATCCGGCTTTCGCGTGCCACCCGCTCGATCAGCGACTTGCCGCCACGCGGCACGATGACGTCGATGACGTCGGTCATGGTCAGCATGCGGCCGACGGCGGCGCGGTCGGTTGTCGGTACCAACTGGATGGCACCGGCGGGCAGGCCGGCCTCGGCCAGACCCTCGCTCAATGCCGCGCAGATGGCGGTCGAGGAATGGAAGCTCTCCGACCCGCCACGCAGGATCGCGGCGTTGCCGGCCTTGAGGCACAGGGCGCCGGCGTCGGCGGTGACGTTGGGTCGGCTCTCATAGATGATGCCGATCACGCCCAGCGGCACCCGCACGCGGCTGATCGCCAGGCCGTTCGGGCGCTCCCAGCTGTCGATGACCGCCCCCACGGGGTCAGGCAGATCGGCAATAGCCTCAAGCCCCGCCGCCATGGCATCGATGCGTTCGGGCGTCAGTTCAAGCCGGTCGATGAAGGCGCCCGGCGACCCGGCGGCCTTCGCCGCTTCGATGTCCCTGGTGTTGGCGTTCAGGATCGCAGGCGTGGCAGCGCGCAGAGCGCGGGCGGCGGCGCGTAGGCCGGCGTTCTTCGTTTCGGTCGGGGTCGCGGCCAGTTGGCGGGCAGCAGCCTTGGCGGCCGCGCCGAGATCAGCCATCAAGCGGTCGATATCACCGGTTTCAAGATCGGACACTGTAGACATCGTTGCTGGGTTCCTTTTTCGCCCGCGTACGCTTCTGCGAATGCTTGCGCCTACATTAGCACCAGATCGTCGCGGTGGATCATGACATCCCGGCCGCGATAGCCCAGGACCGACTCGATATCGCGGCTGTGATGGCCCGCAATCAGGGCGGCATCGGCGTTATCATAGGCCGAAAGGCCGCGCGCGATCTGCCGTCCGTCCTGCGTCGTCACCGCGACCGGGTCGCCGCGCCGGAACTCGCCCTCGACCCCGACGACGCCTGCGGGAAGCAGGCTCTTGCCGGAATTCAGCGCCTCGGCGGCGCCGTCGTCGATGATCACCCGGCCGATGGGCGCCAGACTGCCGGCGATCCAGGTCTTGCGTGCAGTTCTCGGGCCTTCGCTTGGCAGGAACCACGTGCACCGCTCGTTCTCCGCCAACCGGCGCAGGGGATGCGGGGCCTGGCCCTGGGCGATGACCATGCGGCAGCCGGATGACAGGCAGATGCGGGCGGCGGCCAGCTTGGTGATCATGCCGCCCGACGAATAGCCCGGCGGCGCGCGCCCCGCCATCGCATCGATCTCCGGCGTCAGGTCGCGCACGACAGGAATATGCTTGGCGCCGGTGTCGGTGCGTGGATCGGCGGTGTAGAGACCGTCGATATCCGACAGCAGAACCAGCGTGTCGGCCATGATCATCTGGGCGACACGCGCTGCCAGACGGTCGTTGTCACCAAAGCGGATCTCGTTGGTCGCGATGGTATCATTCTCGTTGATGACCGGGATTACGCCCAGGGTCAGCAACTGATCGATGGTCGCGCGGGCGTTCAGGTGAGCGCGCCGCGCCTCGGTGTCGGACAGGGTCAGCAGAATCTGGGCCACGGTGATGTCGTGCCGGGCCAGTGTCTCCTGATAGGCATGGGCCAGACGGATCTGGCCAGTCGCTGCGGCCGCCTGCTTTTCTTCCAGGCGCAGCGGTCGGCCGACGAGGCCGAGATGCTCGCGCCCCACCGCGATCGCCCCCGACGACACGACGACGACGTCTTGCCCCTGTCGGCGCAACGCCGCCAGATCGTCGGCCAGAGCGTCCAGCCAACCCCGCCGCAGCGCGTGCGTTTCAGGATCGATCAGCAGGGCCGACCCGATCTTGACCACGATCCGCCTGGATTCCACCAGCCGCTCTGCGGTGGAAGATCCCGTGTCGGCAGATTGGTCGCGCTCGCCGCTCATGACGGATCCTCGGGCGTCTCCCTGTTCGGGGAGACTGGTGCCGGGGCGACGGGGGCCGGGCTAACGGTTTCGGTTTCGGCTTCGGCCTCCCGGGTCTCGTCGATCAGGGTGATCAGATCGCCCAGAATCTCCTGCACGCCTTGGCCCGAAATGCCGGAAATGACCCGTACCGGCTTGCCGGCCGCCTGCTCCAGGGCGCACCGCTGGGCATCGAGCGTCTCCGGATCCATGGCGTCGGCCTTGTTGAGCACCAGAATCTCGGGCTTCTCGTCCAGGCCGTTGCCGTAGGCGTCAAGTTCCTGACGGATAGTTCGATAAGCGGCGGCAACCCCGCTTTCGCCGTCGCCCTGGTCAGTGTCGTCGCCGAAGCCGACGCCGGCGGTGCCGTCAACCAGATGCAGCAGAACGGCACACCGTTCGACATGACCCAGGAACCGATCACCCAGGCCGTGGCCGTCATGGGCGCCTTCGATCAATCCCGGGATATCGGCGATGACCAGATCGCGATCGCCCAGCGTGACCACTCCCAGATTGGGGTGCAGCGTCGTGAACGGATAGTCTGCGATCTTTGGCCGGGCGCGTGACGTGGCCGCAAGGAACGTCGATTTCCCGGCATTGGGCAGGCCGACCAGACCGACATCGGCAATCAGCTTCAGCCGCAGCCAGACCTGAAACTCCTGGCCGGGGAAGCCGTCGATCGTCTTGCGCGGCGCCTGATTCGTCGAGGTCTTGAAATGGGTATTGCCGAGGCCGCCGTCGCCGCCGCGCGCGATCAGCACCCGCTGGCCGACTTCGGTCAGGTCGGCAAGGACCGTTTCTTTCGTCTCGTCGAGGACCTGGGTGCCGACCGGCACCCGCAGGATCGCATCCTCACCCTTGGCGCCGGTGCGATTCTTGCCCTTGCCATGGGCGCCGCGGTCAGCCTTGAAATGCTGGCGATAGCGGAAATCGATCAGCGTATTCAGCCCGTTCTCGGCCACGACCCAGACGTCGCCGCCCCGGCCGCCATCGCCGCCGTCCGGTCCGCCGAATTCGATATACTTCTCACGGCGGAAACTCATGCAGCCATTGCCGCCGTCGCCGCTTTTTATCAGGACTTTGGCTTCGTCTAGGAACTTCATGACTCTAATGTCCAAACCGGAGCGGCTGATATCGTAACCATTCGGCGGCCGATTCTGTTGACCGCAAGGTTGTTTCGCCAAGGGCGATTCCCCCCAGGGCGACTCCCCAAGGGCGACTCCCCAGGACGGATCTCCCGGAGGGGCCTCCACGGGGGCATTTATCGGGCCAATGCCCTGAACGACAAAAAGCGGGGAAATGATGAACCATTTCCCCGCCGACCGTTCCTGTCAGCACCGCTGATCTCGATGGATCAACGGCAAGCTATACCAGAATTTCTATTCGGCGGCTGCAGCCGCTTTCGGCGCAACCATGACGGTTGTCTTGCCGCCGGCCTTCTTGAAGACGACATTGCCGTCAACCAGCGAAAACAGCGTGTGGTCACGGCCCATGCCGACATTGCGGCCGGGATGGTACTTCGTGCCGCGCTGGCGGATGATGATGTTGCCGGAGACGACGACTTCGCCACCGAACTTCTTGACGCCGAGCCGCCGGCCGGCGGTATCGCGTCCGTTGCGGGACGAGCCGCCTGCTTTCTTGTGGGCCATGATAAACCTCCAATCGGATCGAGCCGAAAACGCCACCAGGTCCGGAACAACCTGCTCCGGGTGGCGATCCCGGCCTGGACAAGCAGCCGGTTAGGCGCTCGCCTGTATGTCGGTAATCTTCAGGAACGTCAGATCCTGGCGGTGTCCGCCCTTGCGGCGGGAGTTCTGACGGCGGCGCTTCTTGAAGATCGTCAGCTTCGGGCCGCGACCCTGGCGAACGACCTCGGCGCTGACGGAAGCGCCGGCTACCGTGGGCTTGCCCACTGTGGCGGCGTCGCCGGACTGGACCATCAGGACGTCGTCGAGCGTAACGGACGAACCCGCTTCCGCATTCAGACGCTCAACCGAGATGATATCGTCCTTGGCGACTTTGTACTGTTTTCCGCCGGTTCGGATGACTGCAAACATGATATGATGCCGTGCTAAAAGGAAACGGGACGCAAAGTATCGGTGCCCGAGGCGGCCACCGGTCGGGAAGCGTTGCGAGGGGATATACCGGACGGGGTGTCGGTGTCAACCTTTTGCAGCGCCAAATCCCTGGCGGTCCCGCAAGCGGATCACACCAACAAGGGGCGGCATCACCATGACGATGAAACCGTGCCGAAAACCGCTTGCAAAGGCCCTATACCGACGTTAATGTCCGCGCGCTGCGGACAGCGGGGCCTTCGCGCCCCGCCGGTTTTTGGTGTGGAGAGGTGCCGGAGCGGTCGAACGGGGCGGTCTCGAAAACCGTTGTACGCGCGAGCGTACCGTGGGTTCGAATCCCACCCTCTCCGCCACCACCCCCTTTACTGACATCTCGGAAAATCAGAAAACGCCCAGAAATCAAGGCGTTAGCGATGGCGTTTGTCTACGCCGACCCATCGTGATTTACTGCGAACGCGTGTCAGTGTGTACAACAACGTGTACCATGGATCTGGGGGGTCGGGATGGCGGCGACGGGCAAGCTGTCCGCGCGAAAGGTGGCGACGGTCAAGGAGCCGGGCCGTTATGGCGACGGTGGGAACCTCTGGCTCAATGTCGGGCCGACCGGGGCGAAGTCGTGGCTGGTCCGGTATCGATTCCAGGGCCGGGCGCGCGTCATGGGCGTCGGTTCGGTGGATCTGGTGTCGCTGGCCGAGGCGCGTGAAAAGGCGCTGGCCGCGCGCAAGCTGCTCGCTGGCGGTATCGATCCCATGGACCATCGGAAGCGCCAGTTCGAAGCGTCGGCCATGGATGCCGCCCGGGCGATCACATTCGAGACGGCCGCCGAATCCTATATCGAGGCGCACGAGGCTGCCTGGCGCAATGACAAGCACAAGGGCCAATGGCGATCGACGCTGAAGACCTATGCCTATCCCGTGTTCGGTGACAGGCCCGTGGCTGACGTCGATACCGACCTGGTGCTGAAGGCGATCGAGCCGATCTGGTCGAGCAAGTCCGAAACCGCCAGCCGTCTGCGCGGCCGCATCGAGTCGGTACTGGATTGGGCGACGGCACGCGGGTACCGAGAGGGAGAGAACCCGGCCCGTTGGCGCGGCCACCTTCAGAACATCCTGCCGGCAAAGAAGAAGGTGCAGAAGGTCGAACACCACGCGGCGCTACCCATCATCACGCGCGAGCTGGCCGGTCCCCTCGAGACGTATCCTCTGACATTGCTGTCGACGCCTTTACGGCAAGAATGGAAGACGTTTCAGTCGCCGTTTTGTCAAACAGTAAATGCCGCCGGTGCGGCAGCAAAACTCCGTCGTTATAGTCCCGAAGAAACGCCATCAGCTTCTCTCTCACCTCGTTGTGCAGATTCCACGACGTCAAGGCTGTTGTCCCCATGAGCCAGATCCAGAGGATGACGCCGTTTTCATCCGACTCCACCATCTCGATCAATGGTGGCTCGACCAGTCGAGGATCGTCCCGGACGATTTCGCCAACTTTCTGACGTACCAGATCAACGTCGATACGGTAGTCTACGCCGATCTTCACGATGCGGCGTACGGGATCTCCCTCCTTCGACCAATTCTCGAAGGCGCGCGACAGTAATTCGCTGTGAGGAACGATCAGTCGCGTTTCGGTGGCTGTTCGTATAACGGTGTGAGCGAATGAGATATCCTCGACCCAACCCCAATGCTCGTTGTAGACGACGAAGTCACCGATCCGCACTGGATCCGTCAGCGCGATCTGTAGTCCCGCTACCATGTTTCCGAGCAGCGGCTGCGCCGCGATGGCAAGCAGAACGCCTAGAACCCCGGCGGATGCCAACAGCGACAGGCCGAAGGTCGCGAAAATTCCGAGGTTTAGTAACACGTAGCCGGCAATCAGGATCGTCACGGCGACCAATCCCAGTCGGCGAGCAATGTAGACGTTCGTCTTTGTCCTGCGGTTGTCCGGGTCCTCGGAGGTCAACGGCACGATGAACGTTGCGGTCAGCCAACGAGTGAGCGCGGACACCAGCCGAAGAAGGAGCCAAGAACCCGATACTAGCAGGATTAATTCGGTACCCACGTTCAGGTTCGAGGCGACGGGACCCGTCAGCACAACCAGTTGCTCTGTTCCGACATTGAATAAGAGCGCCGCGACGAATGTTGCCAGCGGAATGGCTGTCGCCGACAACCAGCGGCGCCAGTCCCGCGACAGCCGCCGCGCCACCAGCCGTGCCCCGAACAAAATGGCTAACCAGGATGCAATACTTACCAGCAGCACGCCGCTGACGATCGACCACTCCAATGGCGATGGCTGCCCCAGCATGTCCAGGCGCTGCCTCAGGGGAACCCAACCCCCGAGCCAGCCCTGTCCTATGGTATTATAAAGCCCAGGAACGCTTTCAACGACGGTGGGGGAGAAAAGCCAAATCGGTTCTTGGCCATCGACACTATATCTGTGAAGGCTGATGGATACCGGCCGCGCGTCAAGCATGACCTCGCCCAGTTCGATCGAGTTACGGCTGTAGGGGCCGACCGAAGTTTGCGTGTCGGGCAGAACTCGGGCATCTGGCGTGTCCGGCACCTTGCGCCAGTCAATCAGATCGTGACGGCGAATTACAAATGCCAGCATCAATGCCAGATCAGATGCCCGTCTGGATTGTTCGTCGGCGGGTATCGCGTTCAGATTCAGCACATGGGCTGCGGACACCGAGTCGTTTTCATCGATGGCGGCCAGGAACGATTCCAAGGCTGCCCGAGGCGTGTCGAGCCGAAGCGTTGCCTCCGGGTCAGGGAGCCCCTCGTTTATCGTGGTGACCTCGAATGCGGGGGGTTGCGCCGACTCCTGATCTTGCGCCCAAGCCAACGAAGCAGAACAGAGAAAAAGCAGTAGCGCAAGGACGCCGCTGCTCCAGCGCCCTCTCGATCCACCTGTCATTGTCAATTGCCTGCCGCTGGTTTCATATTCGATACAACGTCGGCACTTGGGTTCAGTTCCGTATTGGCGAGACTGTTTTCTTCGACGCGCGGCACCGTCATCTCACGCCCGGCGAACGTGTTTTTGCTTGTGCTTCTGCACCAGTGACGGGCAGTCGACGGTGATGTTCGTCGGTGATGCCGTCGCCGGAGACGTCCGGGCGGGCGGCCGAGCAACGATCGGGATCGCTGGCGGTGTCACCGTGGAACCCGGCCGGATCCTCGGCCGCCTGGTCCATCCGGCTCAGATCATCAAGTAAGGCTTCCGGTTCATCGAAGTTTAAGTGCGGGACGGTCAGACATTGCTGATGATCAGTTCGCGCGCCGGCGCGGTGCTGCCCTGCCGGTCGCCTTGACGCTGTAGCGGGTGCAACGGTTTCCTGATCGAAGTCGGCGAAGATTTCGCGCAGCGCCGGCCTGTCATGCAGGGAACGAAGGAACCGGCCGTTGATCGTGGCCAGGATTTCGGCCAGCCGGGCGAAGTCGTCGCGGCTGAACATCCCCTGCCGTAGTCTGGCGTGCCCCCCGATTCCCGGCCCAGACCTCCTCCTGACGCCAGTTGGTCATGGCGTCGGCGCTGATGCCAAGCGAATTCAGGATCGTGGCCGTCATCAGGGCCGACGCGCCGCTGCGGATCGGGCTGAAGATCGCATCAGGTGCCGCAATCCGCGCGGCGTCGTGCCAACTCGCGATAGAGGGGTTCCCGCGTGACGCCCAGTTCAGCGGCCACCTCCTGCCAGCGGCCCTTTTCCGGCAGCGTGTTTCCCTCTCCCAGCCATGCGGCGAAACGATCCGCAACCCTCGGCAGGGTGCGGATTTCGGCCCGGAACCGGGCCGCCTGGACACTGCGCGCCAGCAGGGCGGACCAATTTGTCGCCAGTGCCGGATCTTCGGCGAGCGCGGCCAGGAACCGCTCCTTCGGCAATCCCGCGATCACGCTCTCCTCCGCGGCGACAGAATCGCAGTGGTACCGGGTCGAATACGCCGAGGCCTCGGCGATCACTGCGCCCGGCCCCGCGTTCTGCAAGACCATCTGCGCGCCATGCATCGTGTGCCGTTGCAGATGCATCCTGCCGGAGCGCACGATGAAGATGTCGGTGACCTCTTCTCCTGCCACGAACAGTGTTTCACCGGGGACAAGCCCAGTGTCGCGTGCATCCTGAAAAAGCATGGAAAGTGACATGTGCATGATCGGAATCATATGGCTTTGGGCGCTCTCCTGCAACAAGGGCTGTACGCACCATTGGAGGTCCCATGATCCATCGTATGTTCGTCATCGCACTTCTTGCCTTTCCCGGTCTGGCCTTTCCCGGTCTGGCGCTGGCGCAGGGTGAGACCGCAAACCACGGGGAAATGCAGCATGGGCAGCACACGCCCGACATGTCTCACGAGGGTCATGGGATGAACGCGGACGCCGTTCCCGCAGGTCTCATGGAGGGGGGACAATCTGCCTTCGCCGCCATTCAGGAAATAGTCGCGCAGTTGATGGCGGATCCCGAGACGGACTGGGACCACGTCGATATCGAAGCAATGCGTCAGCATCTGATCGACATGGACAACGTGACGCTCCGCGCCGACGTCCGCGTCCAGGAGGTCGAAGGTGGTGCCCACTTCGAGGCGACTTCGGAAGACGCGACAGTCACCAGCTCGATCCGCGCCATGGTCCCGGCCCACGCTGCGACCATGGATGGCGTCGAGGGCTGGACATTGCAGGCAGAGGAGATCCCGGGCGGTGCGGCCTTGACAGTGACCGGCGCCGACCCTGCTCGCATCAGGGCCCTCGGATTCATCGGCGCAATGACGGTTGGCATGCATCACCAAGCCCATCACCTTGCGCTGGCGACCGGGCAAAACCCTCACGCGCATTGACGCGACACGGGCGGTGAACCCCAAAGCCAAGCAAAATCGATATCCCAGGGGTTGGACAAGGTTCGACGTCAGGCCCATTGCCCCCGGATTTACGCAGCAGATCTCCCGGATTCACCTGGTTTCGCTACCCATCCGACATATTGATGTTGTGGTGGATGCCGTCGGTGGTTAATCCGCTGGCAACTGGAAGCCGTCTGCACTGCCAAAGCTGATAACTCGATCCAGAGACTGTATCTGGGCTCAACGATCGAACTTCAGCTTGCTTAGTTGACCTCCGGTCGCATCGAAGTTGTCTGCGCCCAACCAACCTTCATACCCCGCCCGGAGCTGGGGCCATTCGCTATCGATGATCGAGAACCATGCCGTGTCGCGATTGAGACCTTTGACCACGAGATGCTGCCGAAACACGCCTTCAAACTGAAAACCGAACCGCTCAGCCGCCCGCTTGGAGGGAACGTTCAGGTTGTTGCACTTCCATTCGAAGCGCCGATACCCAAGGCCGAAAGCGTAATCGGCGAACAGAAACAAAGCCTCCGTTGCCACGCGCGTCCGGGCGATGGCGGGGCCCCACATGATGCCGCCGATCTCGATCACCCCATTGGCGGTGTCGATGCGCATGAAGGACTGGCGCCCTTCCGCCCGGCCGGTATTCTTGTCGATAACGGCAAAAACCAGGGGATCGCTGCCGGCGGATACCTTCTCCACCCATCCTCTGAGGTCATCGAGATCGGACGGAGGCGTTTCGTAGAGGTATCGGAATCGCTCGTCCGCCCCCGGCGCCGCTGCCGCCTCATACAAGTGTGCCGAATGCTTTGCGGGGTCCAGCGGCTCCAGCCTGACGTAGACCCCTTCCAATGCTTTCCGCTCCGGTCCGGGGACGCCCCTCCAATTTCGCAGATCGGCCAAGACACTATCCTCACATAAGACGAGGGACCGCTCCCTCCAAATCATCGGGCGTGAGAATTACCACCGTTCCAGGGCGATTGGCACGTTTTTGCCAATGTGAGGCAACTTCGCGCCATGAAATTGCGGCATCGTCACGGATTGACAGACCGCTGACGCAGTGACTCAACTGCTTCGCTCGCCACACAATGGCCGGAAGCATTGGTGAAGCCGGCCAATTGCGGCCACGCTTCCGCTGAAAGAGTGATCCAGTTGCGCCGCTTGCCGATCCGGCCGGGCGCGTCGACGGTCCGGTGTGGCGGAACGTCTGCATTCTCCGGCCAGAACTCGTATCCCTCATAGGGGCGATCAAGCCTGGCTCGGAAAATCTCCTGTTGGCGTCGGGAGGCTCCAATGGAGAGCCAGCCCGACGGGTCGGGTTCGAGGGTGATGCCGATGTTAGTTCCGGCCAGGTCCGCCACGATCTCCAGGTGCTCGCCCCTGACTTGCGTATGGATGCGCAGCCCGAGGATACCGCCGGTGCCCGTTTCCAACACCCAGCGCGGCGCGAGGCGCAGGGTGGATGCGAAATCGTCGAGAGCAGCGGCAGCGCCGACCTCGGATGGCATCTCGCCGCCGGTCAGGCCGTCGGACCAGGATGGCCGGGTTGCTACTGCGTTCATCGGATCAACTCCAGGAAAACCGGCTCAGGCTCCACAACTCGAACACATCGCCGAGGCGGTGGTGCCCCGGAGCCTTCGCAAGGTCGTTCATGGCGCTGGCGTTACTGGCTGTCGGCCGGCGGGGTCGGGTGCGAGATTGCCGTGGGTCTTTGTTCGCCGCAATTCCAAACCCCGATGACTGATGACAACCAGCGTTGACGCCAATATCCTGGTGTGATGTCGAGCGGGCCCTGGACGGATGAAGAGAATGACCTGATCGTTGCGGATTATTTCGCGATGCTGGTCGACGATATCGCCGGGCGCCGCTATAGCAAGGCAGCGCACCGCCGGGCATTGCTGCCGCTTCTGCCCGGCCGCTCCGAGAGTTCCATCGAATTCAAGCATCAGAACATCAGTGCGGTGCTGAAAGGCTTCTCGGAAACCTGGATCACGGGCTATAGGCCCGCGTTCAGCTTTCAGAGGGCGCTTGAAGATGCCGTTCAGCGCTGGCTCGCGCGGAACCCGGATTGGCTCCAGCCGTCAGTTGCAAGTGCAGCCACAGGGCTCCGGGAGGATGCGCCGTTGTGGGTCGGGCCGCCGCCGACGTTGAGCAATCAGCCGCCGCCCGATGAACTGGGTGTGATGCTGGACCTCGCCCGGCGGTTCGACGCAGCGAAGCGCGAGGCAGCGAATCGCGCGCTGGGCCGCGCCGGCGAGGAGCGCGTGCTGGCGCATGAGCGCACCGTTCTTGAAAACGCCGGGCGGCCGGACCTGGCGCGCTCAGTCGTGTGGGAGTCCGAGGAGAACGGCGACGGTGCGGGGTATGACATCGAAAGCTTCACGCCCGAGGGGCGACCGCGGCTGGTCGAGGTCAAGACCACGAATGGCTGGCAGCGATCGCCCTTTCATATCACCCGGAACGAGTTGGCCGTCGCCGATGAGCGTGGCTCGGAATGGTGCCTGTTCCGGGTCTGGGATTTTGCCCGTGAACCGAAAGCGTTCGAGCTGTACCCGCCGCTCGATGCCCATGTGGCGCTGATGGCGACCGACTTTCAGGCCAGCTTCCTCTGACGCGGAAGCCGGCCCTTTCTCCCGATATGTTATACGTTCGAGCCCTGAATGGCCTTGATGACAGCGTCGGTGACTTCCCTTGTCGTGGCGGTGCCGCCGACATCGGGTGTCAGCACGCCGGCGCCGCAGACCGCATCGACCGCCCGCATCAGCCGGGCGGATGCGTCGGTTTCGCCAAGATGGTCGAGCATCTGTGCGGCAGTCCAGAATGTTGCCACCGGGTTGGCGATGCCTTTGCCGGTGATGTCGAAGGCCGAACCGTGGATGGGCTCGAACATGGACGGAAACCGGCGCTCCGGATCGATATTGGCGGTCGGCGCGACGCCCAGGCTGCCCGACAGAGCCCCGGCCAGGTCGGACAGGATATCGGCGTGCAGGTTGGTGGCGACGATGGTGTCGAGGCTCTGCGGCTTGAGGGTCATGCGCACGGTCATCGCGTCGACCAGCATCTTGTCCCAGGTGACGTCGGGGAATTCTTCGGCGACTTCGGCGGCGATCTCGTCCCACATGACCATGCCGTGGCGCTGGGCATTGGATTTTGTCACCACGGTCAGGAATTTGCGCGGCCGGGACTGGGCCAGCTTGAAGGCATAGCGCATGATGCGGGTAACACCGGCGCGGGTGAAGATCGCCACTTCGGTGCCGACCTCTTCAGGCATGCCGCGGTGGGTCCGTCCGCCGTTGCCGGAATATTCACCCTCGGAGTTCTCGCGCACGATCACCCAGTCCAGATCGCCGGTTTTGACGCCACGCAAAGGGGAGGTGATGCCCGGCAGGATGCGGGTCGGGCGAACATTGGCGTACTGGTCGAATCCCTGGCAGATGGGCAGGCGCAGCCCCCAGAGCGTGATGTGATCCGGCACGTCCGGCGCGCCGACGGCGCCGAAATAGATGGCGTCGAATGCCTTGAGCTGTTCCAGGCCGTCGTCGGGCAGCATCGTCCCGTTCTTGCGGTAAAAATCCGAGCCCCAGTCGAACGTCTTCACGTTGAATTTCAGATCGCCCATCCGCTGTTCCAGCGCGGCCAGAACTTCGGTGCCGGCGGATATCACTTCCGGCCCGATACCGTCGGCCGGAATGGCGGCGATTGAATATTCACGCATTGTCGAGATCCTTTTTCGGTCAGGCCTGTTCGGCATTCATCGTCGAGATTGGTGCCACATCAGCCGAAGCCGGAACAGGTTTATCATCTCATCGTAATGCGTCTCAGTCGGCTGTGCCGATCCCGGAGACGACAAAGGGGCGGGCGAAACCGCCCGCCCCTTGCGCCTGTCACTGGCGGGCGACAGTCGGCGTTGGCCTAGCGCCAGCCGGCGCGGTCCATCATCCGGACCGCTTCCGGATTGTAGCGGCCGAGAACGGAGACGTTCACGTCGTCGGTCTGGATGTCGCCCCACTCAGCAAGCACCGGCCCGGCATCGACGCCGTCGACAACCGGGAATTCGCTGTTGCCTACGGCGAAGTGCTGCTGCGCTTCATCGCTGGACAGAAATTCCAGGAAGGCGACGGCGTTGTCGTGATTCGGTGCGTTCCGGACGACGCCCGCGCCGCCGACATTGACGTGTGCGCCGGTCGTTTCCTGATTCGGGAAGATCAGGCCGACCGCGTCGGCATGCTGCTGATTCGTGGGATCGTCGGACTGGTGTAGCCGGACCCAGTAATAGTGGTTGGCCACGGCGTAATCGCATTCGCCAGTGGCGGCGCCGCGGATCTGGTCGGTATCGCCGCCCTCGGGGTCGCGGGCCATATTGTCGACCAGTCCTTCCAGCCAGGATTCGGTCTCTTCGGCGCCGAGGTGATACAGCCGGGACGCGACGAGGGACTGATTATAGATGTTGGTCGATGACCGGATGCAGACGTTGCCGTCGAGGTCGGGGCTGCCCAGTTCCTCGTAGGTGGCGATGTGGTCGTCGCCGACACTTTCCTTGTTGTAGTAGATCAGCCGCATGCGCTGGGAAAATGCGTACCACTTCCCGGTGGGCTCGCGCAGTTCCTCCGGAATGCGCTCGTTCAGCACTTCGGAGTCCACCTCGGCGAAGATGCCGGCGTCCTGAGCCCGCCACAGGCGGCCGGCATCGACGGTGATCAGAATGTCGGCCGGCGAGGCCTCGCCCTCGCGAGCAATTCGCTCGATGAGCTGATCGCTGTCGCCTTCGATGACGTTGACGGCGATCCCCGTTTCCTCCTCGAACATGGCGTACAGCTGGTCGTCGCTGTCGTAGTGACGGGCGGAGTAGATGTTGACCTCCTGTGCCAGCGCAGGGGCGGTGGTGAGAACCGCCAGCGCAACGACGGCAGTGCCGCGCGCGAGGGCTTGGGCTCGACAAACCATGAAGAAACTCCTTGACTTTTGGCCTGCTTGATTCGGAAACCAGCAGGCGGGAATCGAATGCACGGGGTTCGGGGCTGGCTATTGCGAATGGATCGCATTCGCAGGATGAACCTTTACCATCTCGCTTCATGATGTCAAGACTTGGTCTCCGACGGATTCCGGGTTGGCAGGAAGTCCTGTATCCCGAACAACGGTTGCCGGGCCGGTCATCGGGCCGATTGGTGCCGGGCGGAGCCGGCGCCGAACAGAACGACAGATGGTGGATATGAGTAGCCCGTATTTCTTCAGCCCGGATCGATTGAAAATCCTGGTTCATCGGCTGCGGCCGGATATGTGGACCATAGTGACCTTGGCGGTATCGGCGATTGTGGCGCTGCCGATCCTGACCATTGCGGGCGGGCTTCTGGTGCCTGTGCCCGATATCTGGTCCCATCTGGCAGCGACGGTGTTGCCGCGGTATCTCGTGAACACAGGGCTATTGATGGTCGGGGTCGGCGTTCTGGTCCTGATCATCGGCGTCGGAACCGCATGGCTGGTGGCGACCTGCGATTTTCCCGGGCGCCGCATCTTCGAATGGGCGCTGCTGCTGCCCTTCGCGATGCCGTCATATGTCATCGCATACGCGTACACCGATTTTCTCCAGTATGCCGGCCCTGTGCAGAGCGCGCTGCGCGAGACCTTTGGCTGGGGCCGGGACGATTACTGGTTCCCGGATGTCCGCTCGCTGTCGGGTGCAATCGTCCTGTTCGGGCTGGTATTCTATCCGTACGTCTATCTGCTGTGCCGGGCAGCGTTCGTCGGCCAGCCCGGCCACCTGCTGGAAGCCGGACGGTCGCTGGGCCGGTCCGCGACGTCGGTGTTTGTCTCGGTGGCGATACCGATCGCACGGCCGTCGATCGTTGCCGGGCTTTCGCTGGCCCTGATGGAGACGCTGGGCGAGTTTGGCGCTGTTCAGTTCTTCGGAGTCGATACCTTCACGACTGGCATTTACCGCGTCGGCTTTGGCATGGGCGAGCAGGTCGCCGCTGCGCAGTTGGCGGCCATTCTGCTGATCTTCGTTCTGGTGCTGATCGCTCTGGAGCGCACCGGCCGCCAGCGCGCGAAGTTTTTTTCGCGCTCGGTCGGCGGGCGGCCGCGCCAGCCAAGCCGTCTCGGACCGCTTGCCGGTGCAGGCGCCTTTGCGGCTTGCCTCGTGCCGATCTTTTTTGGCTTCCTGTGCCCGGCCGCCTTGTTGGCTTATATGCATTTCACTGTGGGCGATGCCCGGCTAGGCACCGAGTTTGCGGGTTATGCCTGGAACAGTTTCACGCTTGCCGCCATCACGGCGGTGCTGGCGGTCAGTCTGGGGGTGGTCATGGCCTATGGCGCCCGCCAGAGCCGATCGCCGCTGACCCATGCGGCCACGAATTTCGCCTCCATGGGGTACGCCGTCCCCGGTTCCGTCGTCGCGGTGGGTGTACTGATTCCGCTGGCCGCCCTGGACACACGGCTGAACGCCTGGCTGAGCGACGCGTTCGGCCTTTCCGTCGGACTG
The DNA here is from genome assembly GCF_040712075.1 of Fodinicurvata sp. EGI_FJ10296. Lineage (NCBI taxonomy): Bacteria > Pseudomonadati > Pseudomonadota > Alphaproteobacteria > Rhodospirillales > Rhodovibrionaceae > Fodinicurvata > Fodinicurvata sp. EGI_FJ10296. The sequence continues at coordinate 312,065 of NZ_JBFCVL010000003.1, read as the reverse complement.
ATTTTGATCGGCACGGTCTTCGGACTGATTTTCGCCTATCTCGTCCGCTTTCTGGCGATATCGTTCGGCACCGTCAGCGCGGCCCTGACCAAGATTACGCCCTCCGTCGATGAAGCGTCCCGTTCCCTCGGCCACGGCCGGATATCGACACTATTCCGCATTCACATCCCGATGATGCGCGGCAGCCTGCTGGCGGCGATGATCCTGGTGTTCGTGGATGTCATGAAAGAACTGCCGGCAACGCTCATGTTGCGGCCCTTCAACTATGATACGCTGGCCGTGCGGGCGCACCAGCTGGCCAGCGACGAACGGCTGAGCCAGGCGTCGTCGTCGGCCCTGACGATCGTTCTGGTCAGTCTGCTGCCCGTGATCATGTTGTCGGTGGCGATGCACCGCGACGAGCGGAGCGAACGTCGGCCATCGGTCGCCATTCGCCTGTCGCGCCGCAAGGAATAGCCTCGGCGCATCAGTCGACGGTCCAGCACATGCGGCTGCGGAACCCGAAGGTGCGCTCACGGGTTGACAGGGCACAGTTTGCGCGTCTTCAGGCAGCAGGAGTACGGACCATGAGGGATGTGGATGTCGCCATCATCGGCGCGGGCAGTGCCGGGCTTTCCGCGCAACGCGAAGTGGCTCGCAAGACCGACAGCTATGTCGTCATCGACGAGGGGCCGCTGGGCACGACCTGCGCCCGGGTCGGCTGCATGCCGTCGAAAGCGCTGATTCAGGCCGCCAATGACTTTCACCGCCGCACGGTTTTCGAGGGCGAGGGCATACGCGGCAGCGACGGCCTGACCGTCGACGGCGCCGCCGTCATGCGTCACGTACGGGATTTGCGGGACTACTTCGTCGGTTCGGTGCTCGACCGGATGGAGCGCTGGCGGGCCGATCATCTGGTGGAGGGCCGCGCCCGGTTCGTCGACCCCCACACCCTCGACGTCGACGGCACGACGATCCGCGCCCGGCGGATCGTTCTGGCCACCGGGTCGCGCCCGGTCGTGCCGGAGGCTTGGAAGTCGCATGAACAATGGCTTCTGGACACCGACGGCATCTTCGAACTGGATGCGCTGCCCCGGCGCATGGCCGTAGTCGGCCTTGGCGTCATCGGACTGGAACTGGGACAGGCGCTGGGTCGGCTTGGCGTCGAGGTCGTCGGGCTGTCGATGGACAAATCGTTGGGCGGGCTGACCGATCCCACGGTTCAGGACTATGCTGCCGAGACCATCGCCGCCGAAATCGAGACCGGATTCGGCAAGGCCGATATCGCCGGTCCTGAGGGGGATGGAATCGCCGTGACCCTCGACGACGGCCGCCGCTGGATCGTTGACCGGGTATTGCTTGCGCTCGGCCGCCGACCCGCCTTTGACGGGCTTGGTCTGGATGCAATCGGCCTGCTGGACGGGGACGGGAACATGCCGGATATCGATCCGAGCACCCTGCGTGCAAAAGGGAGCGATATTTATGTTGCCGGCGACGCGACGGGCGCGCGGAAGCTCCTGCACGAGGCGGCCGACGAGGGCGCCATTGCCGGGTATAATGCCGTCGCCGGTGACGACCATCGCTTCACCCGCCGCATGGCCATGGCGGTGACGTTTTCGGACCCTGAAATCGCGATGATCGGTGAAACCCATCGGCAACTGACCGATCGCGGCGCGGATTTCGTGACCGGCGCGGTTTTGTTCGATCGTCAGGGCCGGGCGACGATCATGCAGCGTGCGCGAGGCATGGTTCACGTCTATGCCGACCGCACGTCCGGCACCATTCTGGGAACGGAGATGATCGCACCGGGGGCGGAGCATTTCGCGCAGTTCTTCTCGCTCGCCATCACCATGGAACTGACGGTTCAGGATATTCTGAAACAGCCGTTCTACCATCCGGTGCTGGAAGAGGGGCTGAGGACCGCCTTTCGCGACGCGGCGTCGAAATCGGCAGTGCCGGCCGATGGGATCGAGTTGTTGCGGTGCGAGGAACCACCGGTCGGCGGATCGATGGATGCTGCTGTTACGAGCGGCAGCCGGGCCTGAATCGCGACGTCTCCGGCCGCGCAGCGTCGACAGCGGGCCCTGGGCGCGGTATTCCTTTGTATGCGAAAAATGGAGGAGATGCACCGCGATGACGACGACCCCGCAACCGCCCCGCCCGTCGCTCAAGGCCCGTTTGGCCGCGCCCGAAATTCTCGTTGCCCCCGGCGTTTATGACGGCCTGACGGCGGCCCTAGCCGAGGATGCCGGGTTCGAGGCGGTCTATCTGTCGGGCGCTGCCGTGGCCTATACAAGGCTCGGACGACCCGATATTGGCCTGACCACGGTGTCGGAGGTGACAGACACGCTGGCCATGATCCGCGACCGGATCGCCCTGCCGATCGTTGTCGATGCCGATACCGGGTTCGGCAATGCACTGAATGCACAGCGCACGATCCGCACCCTAGAGCGTGCGGGCGCCAATGCCTTGCAGGTGGAAGATCAGACTTTCCCCAAGCGGTGCGGCCATTTGCGCGACAAGACATTGATCGGCGCGACCGAGATGACGGGCAAGATCGCGGCCATGGCCGACGCCCGCGCCAGCGACGAGACGCTGATCATCGCGCGCACCGACGCGATCGCGGTCGAAGGGTTCGAGGCGGCGCTGGAACGGGGTGAGCGCTATATCGATGCCGGTGCGGATGCGCTGTTCGTCGAGGCGCCGCGCTCGCGGGATCAGATGGCGGCCATCGTCGAGTCCTTCGGCGATCGGGTGCCGCTGATGGCCAATATGGTCGAAGGCGGCGCGACGCCGCTCGCCGAGGCCGAAGACCTTCAGGCGCTGGGATTCTCGCTGGTGATCTTTCCCGGCGGCATCGTGCGCGCCGTTGCCCGCACGGCGCGGGACTACTACGCCGGGCTGAAGGCGACCGGCTCCAATGCCGCATTCGCCGACCGGATGTTCGACTTCGGTGGCCTGAACGCCCTGATCGGAACCGACGCGATCCTCGAACAGGGCGAACGCTATGCCGCTGGTAAGTCGGGCGGCAAGCCGGGCGGCAAATCTAGAACCTGATCGACAGCCGGGCGCGGGCGCCGTGCTCGTGCCCGGCATCGTCGAAGCGCCCATCATAAGAGGCGCCGAAGGTCACGGCATCGCTGACGGCAACATCGATGCCGGTCTCGATCAGCGCGGCGTCGCGGCCCAATGGCGTGCCATCGACGTTGAACGCGGTTCCGCCCCCGAATGCAAGGCGCGTGGACGGCGTGACGTCATCGAGCGTTTGCTGCCAGGCGAGCGATCCGCGCAGTGTGGTCGTCATGCCGGAGACCGCAAAATCGGTGGCGGCGCGTAGCCCGATCGTCGAGAAGGTTGCCGCCGCGTCGGCGCTTTCCGCCGCCAGGGCTGCAGCGCCGCCGGATTCCGAAAAGGACGACACGTCGTGCCGGGTATGGGCAAGGCCGACGAACGGCTGCAGTTGGACCGGCTCCAGCGAAACGTCGTACGCGGCCTCGCCAAAGACCTGAGCGGTGCGGGCATCGTAGGACGCTGTCGGCCGGTCGGTGAACCCGGCGAAGGCGATGCTGCGGTCGGTCTCGATCTCGTGCCAGCTATGGCTGGCGCCGGCGATAAACCGCCAGGGTCCGACAGCCGTCCCGCCATAGACGCCGAGATGCAGCGTGTCGCCGGTCGCGGACGAAGCGCGGTCGTCGACCGATGCCGAGGATCGGCTGCTGCCGGCGGTCACGCCCAACCGCGTCCGCTCGCCCAGGCGCACATCGCCGCCGAACAGCAGGCCGCGCTGGTCGTGGTCCATCGCCGCGGCGTTGCCGTCGGACTCCGCATGGCCCCAATTGCCGAAAGCCTGTGCCCAGGTGGTGAATTGCCCCTCTGCCGATCCGGCAGTCGTCATGTCGGATCCGGCGACCGCGTCGCCGCCGAGATCGGCGGCCCGATGGACGATCGACCGGCGAAGCTGGCCGGTCTGTTCGAGCAGCGCCGATTGCACCGAGGCGTGGATCTCGCCGGAGATCTGGTCCAGCGCGCCGCGTGCCGTCGGTGCACTCAGGACGCTCAGGGCATCGTAAAGATCGTTGCCGAGTGACAGGCTGTCGGCGCCGTCGCCAGCCGCCCGCTGGTTTGCCGTTTCGGCCACGGCGGCGAACGCGATGTTGTTGCGCAGCAGGCGCAAGGTGACATCGTTGCTGCCATAAAGCAGCGACGGATCGAGGAAGTAGTAATCAGACGTAACGCCGTCGAACCGCGTGCCGTCGAAACCGTTCGTGGCAGTCAGGATTACATAGTCGGCCGAGGGACGATAGGCGCCGTCCTCGCCGATATGGGTGACCGTTCCGTCGAGAAAAGCCGTGCCGTTGACCACGATGAGGTCGCTGGCGGCGCCGGTGGGGTTGACCTCGACCTCGTAGACGGTGCCGGAGTTGAACGTCAGATCACCGTCGACGGTCAGGGTGCCGATGGAATTGCCCGGCGCCACCGTGGCCCCGGACTCCAGCACCGTCGGTCCGACGCGCCCGGTTCCCGACAGGCGTGATCCGCTGGCGAAGGTCGTCGTGCCGCCGAGGGTGCCGTTGACGACCAGTTCGCCGCCGCTGAGCGCCGTGGTCCCGTCGAAGTCGCCGGAATCGCCGGTCAGGATCGTCCGGCCTGAAAGAAAACGCAGCGCGCCGTCGCCGGTGATGGCCGGGGCAAAGGTGTAGCCGGTATCGGTGTGATTGAAGACGACCGCGCCGGTGCCGTCGCCGAAGGCGACTGTCGCTGCCCGGACTTGTCCCGGCGCGACCGGCGTTTCGCCCTCGGCCGCGCCGATGTTGAGGGTACCGGTAGCGTCGCTGTTCTCTGCGATGGTTGCCGTGCCTGTTCCGCCGCCGACCACGACCCTGCCGCCATTCGATAGAGTCAGTGTGCCGTCGGTCGCGCCCGTTTCTCCCCTTCCGACAGATAGCCCATTGCCGATTGTCCAGAGGGACGAGGCGCCGTCGATCCGGACCGATCCTTCGCCGGAGTTTCTGCCGATGAAGCCTTCTTCGCTCTCGACCTGGCCGCCATTCAGGATTGACATCGATCCGGTGCCCGTGCGGCCGACCGCAAGTTCGCCGCCGACGAGCAACGTACTTCCGGCATCCCTTATGGTCGCGGTCCCGACATCGCCCGGCAATATGGCGATGAAAGTGCCTCCCCCCGTACTGACACTTCCACCGTCCCGAATCGTCATGTCACCGGAACCAGACCAACCGATGTTCAGAATCTTTTCAGCACCCGTAGTCAGGGTAGAACCGATACCTTCGACCACCAGTTGACCCATGTCGCCGCCACCGTTGGCGATGATGATCTGAGCCGTCTCGGCCGATCCGCCCCCTGCGACGACCGCTGGCGGTGCCGTATTGATGAAAGTGTCGGTCGAACTGCCCGGAACGCCGCTGGTCCAATTGCCGGCTTCAAACCAATCGGTATCGACATTGCCGTTCCAGGACGTCCCACCATTCGCTTCGGCGTCGGGGAGGGTAATGGCGGCAAGGGCAAGGGCGGATGCGAGGCCGGCGGTGGGGCGTCGGATCCACGCCAGCCGGGTGGTCGACGATTTCGGGGCAATGGGCATGGGTGGAGTCGCCTGTCAATGCTGTTTGGCTAGAGCCAGAAATGCAGCCCAGATTTAGCCAAATCCCAAAAAAAGGAAAGCTTTTCACGACAGGGTGATAATGTTTTTAACCAAGCGATCTGACAGTGTTGGCCCCAACTGCACAACTTTTCGGCTTTATCCGGGTTTCGCCCGCTGCGGCAATGTTTGCAACGACTTGCCGCAGCGCCGGACGGCCTTAGTCGACGGTGCCGTTTTCCTCGACCGGTTCGGAGTCCGGATCCACGACCACACCGTCCACGACATCGCCTGTGTCCTGGCCGGCGAAGTAGAAGTACGCCCCGCCCAGCAGCAGGATCACGATGATCAGCGATATGATCAGGATGCCGCGGGTGTTGCCGCGCTTCGTCGACTGTCGAACGCGTTGCGGGTCCTCGTCATGAGCCATGTACTGCTCCCTCCGGTCCACTTTTCGATATGCGATCTTCGCAGCGATACAAGGACAGATGTATGGAGGCGCGACCTAGGCGGCAAGCCCATGCAGCCGTCTCATTGGGGGGAGCGGAAGGGAGAATCGGCCCAATCGGCGTCAATGTTCGCGAGGAAAAGATTGGCTGGGGCGCCAGGATTCGAACCTGGGATGACGATACCAAAAACCGTTGCCTTACCGCTTGGCCACGCCCCAGCACTGCGCGGCGCCCTATGGCGGCCGCCGCGACGCCGGAAACCTAATCGGTTCGCCCGTGGAGTGCAATAGGTCTTTCGCTGAAAAAAATGCTGCATCGCGGGGTGCAACGGCTTGCGCCGGCTCCCCATCTGAACCCCTCGCGGACACAGGCATTCCGGCCGTCGTCGCAGACAAAGGGCAACAACAATCATGTCTGTCTATCTGGAACTCCTGCTCGGTTTGATCCTGCTCGTCGCGGGCGGCGACGCACTGGTCCGGGGTGCGGTGGCGCTGGCCCGCCGGTTCGGCATCTCGCCGCTGCTGATCGGGTTGACGCTGGTCGGTTTCGGTACTTCCACGCCGGAACTGGTGACCAGCATTCAGGCCGCATTCGCCGGTTCGCCGGGCATAGCTGTCGGCAACGTTGTCGGCAGCAACATCGCCAATATCCTGCTGATACTCGGCGTGGCGGCCGTGATCTCGCCGCTGGTGGTCGCCCGCGCGGCGTTCCTGCGCGACGGCACCGTCTCGGTGCTGGTCGCCGTACTATGTGTCGGCATGATCCTCGTCGGCGATCTCGGCCGCGTTGTCGGCCTCGTGTCGGTGGGGCTGCTTGCCGCCTATGTCATCTACACCTATCGCGCCGAACGCGTTGGCAGCAGTCCGTCTGCAGTGGTTCACCAGTCGGAAGCGACCCTCGCCGAACCGGGCCCGCGGTCCGTGTGGGTGGCCGCCGCCTTTACGGTCGGGGGGCTGGTGCTGACCATTGTCGGCGCTCGGTTCCTGGTTTCCGGGGCCATCGACCTGTCACAGGCAGCGGGCGTGCCCGAAACCGTGGTCGGTTTGACGGTGGTGGCTATCGGGACATCGCTGCCGGAACTCGTGACGTCGATCATTGCGGCGCTGCGCCGGCAGTCGGATGTCGCGTTGGGCAATATCATCGGCAGCAACATCTATAACGTGCTGGGCATTCTGGGCGTGACGGCGATCGTGCATCCGATCTCCGTGCCGCCATCGATCGCCGCTGTCGATGTCTGGGTGATGCTGGCCGCGACGCTTGGGATGGTCGCGTTCGCGGTGACCGGATCGCGGATCAGCCGGGCAGAGGGCGGCATTTTCGTTGCTGCCTATATCGGCTATGTCGGGTATCTGGTCGCCAGTTTATAGGTTTCGACGCCGTGCGGATCGTCAACGAGGCGCGGCCCGTGCTATAGCCAGATCATCGTCATTGCAGGGAATCGGAGAGGCATGATGCCGAACAGACTTGAGAGCCTTAAGGAAAGCACGGTCATCGTTGCCGATACCGGGGAGATCGAGACGATCCGCCGTCTCAAGCCCCAGGACTGCACAACGAACCCGACATTATTGTTCAAAGCCGCCGGATCGGAGGCGTATCAGTCGGTGGTCGCCGGTGCCATCGATCGCGCCAAACAGAAGTCGGGCGCGGACGTACATGCCGTCGCCGACATGCTGGCGGTATCCTTCGGCAGCGAACTGCTGAAAATCGTGCCGGGCTATGTATCGACGGAGGTCGACGCCGACCTGTCGTTCGACACGGCCGCCACGATCGACAAGGCGAAGCGGCTGATCGATCTGTACGCCGATATGGGCGCGGATACCGACCGCGTGCTGATCAAGATCGCGTCCACCTGGGAGGGCATTCGTGCCGCCGAACGTCTGCAGAAGGACGGCATAAAGTGCAATCTGACCCTGCTGTTCGGCATGCATCAGGCCGTTGCCTGTGCCGAAGCCGGGGTCACGCTGATCTCGCCGTTCGTCGGCCGCATCCGCGACTGGTTCGTCAAGGCCGGTCATACGGATTTCGATGACGAGAACGATCCCGGCGTCGTTTTCGTCCGGCGGGTCTATTCCTATTACAAGCGGCACGGATACGACACCATAGTCATGGGCGCGTCGTTCCGAACGCTGGGCGAGATCGAGGCACTGGCCGGCTGCGACCGCCTGACCATCAGCCCGGCACTGCTGGACGAGCTGGCCGGCCAGGACGGCGCGGTCGAGCGCAAGCTTTCGCCGAACCTCGCCGGACGCTTCGGCGAAGACAAGCTGGACGCGTCCGAAGCTGCCTTCCGCTGGGGCATGAACGAAGACGCCATGGCGACGGAAAAGCTGGCCGAAGGCATCCGGATGTTCAACAAGGATCTGGTCGCGCTGAAGAAGCTGCTGGCGGAGAAGCTTTAGCGGCCGCGAATGCGGGGGATGATATACGGGTGACGGCCCCGCCGCCCCATCCTGATCGCCCCCGCCTTATCGCCCCCGCCTTATCGTCCCCTCCTGACCGTCCCCGACACCGATCGGGGACCCCGAGCCGGATGCGCCCGGTTCGTGTGTCACGATCGAGAGTTGCTGCGCGAGGTCCCGGTTCTGCATCGCAGCATTTCATGCCGCAATGCGCCCGGGACGATCAGGGTGAGGAAATCATTATTCCCGCAATCAATGTCAGGGGCGACCAGAGGATGGTGCGGACTGATGGCGCCAGAACGCTGTTGCGCTGCATACCTTCGCATTCTAGATTTCTGGCAACAGACCGTTCCTGAATTCCTCCTGGGCCGATTCCCGGGCCCATTACCAGGTTAACCCGTCATGCCCTCCGACGACGCAACTTCCAGCCAGACCACGTCGAAAGTCGGCGCAGTCTGGGGCGGAATGGACCAGGCGACGCTCGATGCGGCCTATGACCAGACGGTCTATGCGCCGAACCGCCGGCAGATCCTCGATCGTTTTGCCGCCAGCAGTGAGCGGGTGCGGCAGCGTCTGGGAGCGCCGTTGCGGTTTGCTTATGGCAGCGGCGAGCGCGAACGCATGGACGTCTATCCGGCTGCATCATCGACACCGGCGCCGGTCCAGATTTTTATCCACGGCGGCGCATGGCGATCCGGACTGGCCGAGCGATACGGCTTTCCGGCCGAGACATTCGTTCGGGCCGGAGCGCATTTCGTGGTGCCTGATTTCGACTGGGTTCAGGATCACGACGGCGATCTGATGCCGATCGCCGACCAGATCCGGCGCGCGATCGCCTGGGTCTGGCACAATGCCGACTCCTTTGGCGGCGACCGGAACCGTATCCACTTGTCGGGCCATTCCTCCGGCGCTCATATGGCGGCGGTGGCGCTGACGACGGACTGGCCGGTGGCCTTCGACGTTCCGGCAGATGCGATCAAGAGCGCCCTGTTGTGCAGCGGCATGTACGAAATGCGGCCGGTAAGGCTGTCGGCCCGAAGCACCTATGTGACCTTCAGCGACGAGAGCGAGGCAGCACTCAGCCCCATGCGCCATCTGGAAACCGTGGCGCCGCCGTTGGTCGTCGCGTATGGAACGCTGGAAACACCGGAATTCAAGCGACAATCGGCCGATTTCGCCGACGCGATGACCGCCCGCGGCCATCCGGTCCGGCTTCTGATTGCCGAACACTGCAACCATTTCGAAATTCTGGAAACGCTGGCCAATCCATACGGACTGCTGGGCGCAGCCGCCCTTGATCAAATGACCGTGAACCGGATGGAACCGGAAGTCGCCGGTTCCGCGCGCCGATAAAGGACCCTGCCCATGGTACCGATACGAAAGCTCGTCACGCTGCGTGAGACCATCAACTCCGAGATGGGCCGCGAACTGCCGACGCCGATAACCCGAGCGCTTGGAGCAGCCGTCATCGCCAATCCGTATGCCGGTCGGTATGCCGAAGACCTTGGCGATCTGTTCGCCATCGGCGGGGACCTTGGTGGGCGGATCGCCGCCGAAGTTGCCGGTCTCCTTGTCGGGCCGGCCGTCGCCTATGGCAAGGGCGCGCTGGTGGGAATGTCCGGAGAGATGGAGCACGGCGGTGCCTGTATCCATCCGATGCTGGGCAAGCCGATGCGCGGCGCGATCGGCGGCGGCGGCGCGGTGATCCCGTCAAACGTCAAGATGGCGGCGCTGGGAGCGTCGCTGGATGTCCCGCTCGGCCACAAGGACAATGTCTGGTCGTTCGATCATTTCGATACCATGACGGTGGCCATCGCCGATGCGCCGCGCCACGACGAGATCGTGGTCGTGCTGGCCTTTGCCGATGGTGGACGCCCGTTCCCCCGCTGTGGCGCAGGTCCGGTCTGAGCTTGTCTGAACGTTTGGAACAACTGACCACCTTCCTGTGTTGGTAGACCAAGGTGCCTCTTGGGCACCGTTACCCCGGTGCCCATCGGCACTGCCACCAACGAGGGAGAGATCTCGATGAACTGGGATCAGATCGAAGGCAAATGGACCGAATACACCGGCAAGGCTCAGCAAAGGTGGGGCAAGCTGACCGAGAACGACCTGCAGGAAGTCAAGGGCAACCGCCGCGAACTCGCCGGTAAACTCCAGGCGCGTTACGGCTATGCCAAGGAAGAGGCCGAACGTGAAATCGATGATTGGCTGAACAAGCAATAACCGGCGGCGACTGAAAACGTTCGGAACGTTGGCGGCGCCCGGGGTCCGGGCGCCGCAGACTCTGTCGATCGGACGCCTGCCGGAGAAAAAGGTGACGATGATTCCGAACGTGTTGAGTATTGCCGGTTCCGACCCATCGGGCGGGGCCGGCATACAGGCAGACCTGAAGGCTTTCTCGGCGCACGGCGCCTACGGCATGGCCGCACTGACCGCATTGACGGCCCAGAACACTCGCGGCGTGACCGGGGTAGAGACGGTCCGGCCGGGCTTCGTCGCCGATCAGATCGCCGCCGTGTTCGACGACGTCCGCGTTGATGCCGTCAAGATCGGAATGATCGCTTCGGCGGAGATCGCCGACGCCGTTGCCGATATCTTGCGGCGTGTCTGCGACGCACCGATTGTTCTGGACCCGGTGATGGTGGCCAAGGGCGGCGCGCGGCTGCTGGCAGAGGATGCGATCGAGGCCGTTCGCCACCGCCTGATGCCGCTGGCGTTCATCGTGACCCCGAATGTTCCGGAACTTGCCGTCCTAACCGACAACATGCCGGCCCCGGACCGCGCTGCACTATCGGCGCAAGCGGCGGCGTGTCTGCATCATGGCAGCAGAGCCATACTCGCCAAAGGTGGCCATCTCGACGAAGCCGCGTCGCCGGACGTTCTCATCATGGCCGGCGACGGTGACGGGCACGCGCCGGTCTGGTTCGAGGGGATGCGCCATCTGACATCCAATACCCACGGTACCGGCTGCACGCTGTCCTCGGCGATCGCCGCCAGACTGGCGCAGGGCGATGATGTCCACGCGGCTGTCGAGACAGCAAAATGCTATATCGACCGGGCGATTGCCGGGGCGGACCGGCTGTCGGTCGGAAGCGGCCACGGCCCCATTCATCACTTCGTCGATCTGTGGGAACGCTGACGCGAGGGACTGCCGTCTACAGGATGGCTGCTTCGCCGTCGGTGCGCGGGTCGGTCCCGCCGGCCAGCACCCCGGTCGCGTCGTCGCGCTGTATGATCTGCCCCCGCCCGAATCCGGTCTCATCGAGCTGCGGCTGCACCGCATGGCCCCGGCGCGCGAGACGCTGGGCGATATCCGATGGGAAATGCGGCTCGACGGCAATGCGCCGACCGCCCTGCCACAGCCAGCGTGGCGCGTCGAGCGCGGCCTGCGGATTCATGCCCAGATCGAGCATGTTGGAAAGCACCTGAAGGTGCCCCTGAGGCTGCATGTAGCCGCCCATGACGCCGAACGGGCCGACGGCCCGGCCGCCGCGCGTCAGGAACCCCGGGATGATCGTATGGTAGGGCCGCTTGCCCGGCGCCAGGGCATTGGGATGACCGGCATCCAGCGAGAATTCGCGCCCACGGTTGTGCAGCGCGATGCCTGTTCCCGGTACCACGACGCCGGACCCGAACCCCTTG